>DATIZW010000150.1:0-11034 GCA_035516875.1 Steroidobacteraceae bacterium | reverse complement strand
TCGGGCTCGCGTTGCGCCACGGGCACGGGCTTTTGCGCAGCGCTTTCGGCCGGCGCGGCCGCGCCATGTGGGGCACTGCTCTTCGCTTGCGGCGGGGTGGACTCGCGTTGCGCCACGGGCACGGGCTTTTGCGCAGCGCTTTGAGCCGGCGCGACCGCGCCTTGCCGGGCACTGCGCTTCGCTTGCGGCGGGTTGGGCTCGCGTTGCGCCACGGGCGCGGGCTGTTGCGCGGCGCTTGGAGCCGGCTCGACGACGGATTGCTGCGTGATACTTACTTCGTAGACGAAGTATTTGCCGCCAAAGGCGATCAGAGCACCATCCCGCAGCGGTACAGCGCGCTGGGCCAGACGCTGGCCGTCGACGAAGGTGCCGTTGCTGCTGCCGAGGTCTTCGATGTAAGCCTTGCCATCTCTCTGGTGGATACACGCATGTCGCCGTGACAAGTACTCAAGCTCCCGGCGGTGCGTGGCCTTGCTCTGATACCGGGAGAACGTCGCGCTGGTCTTGCTGAGGAGGAAGGGAAATTTTGCGATCACGATCGGGTCGAGACGTGAGTCGCCCGACCGGGGCTTCAACGTCACCGTCAGGCTTCCTTCGGGGCGGATGCGCGCAGTGATCTGCACGCGATACGACAGCGCACCACCGAAGCAGATCTCGTCGCCGTCGCGCAGTTTGGTGTGCACGCGCCCGATTCCGACGCGGTTGACCGTCGTCCCGTTGCGGCTCTCGAGGTCCGCCAGGTAGACGCAACCATCCTTGCGGAAAATGCGCGCGTGCCGGCGCGACAGCATGTTGATGACATTGTTCCCGTAGGACGCGAAAGGTTGCTCGGCTCGCCCGATGGCAAACTCGGCCGCGTCGATGCGTATCTCGCCCAGCTCGGGCCGCGACAGGGGCTTCAGGACGACGTCGACGTGACGAGACGACGGCGCCTGTCTGAAGCCCGCCCACAGCTGCGCGTGAATCTCCACGGCAGACGCTGACCGGTCAGCGGTGGGCATTAGCGACCTCCACAGAAGTCCAACCGCCGCCGAGCGCCTTGTAGAGGGTGACCGTGTCGGACAGCACCTGCTCGTGAGTGGCCAGCAGCGCTAGCTGCGCGGTCAACAGCGAACGCTGGTTCTCGAACACGTCGAGCTGCGACACGACGCCGATCTCGAGCTGCGCCTCGGTCTGAGCCGATACCGCCTCGAGTTGCTCGACCTGCTTTTGCAGCTCGTCCTTCTGCCGCCGGTGGGAGTCGAGATCGACCAGCGCGTTCTCGACCTCCTCGTACGCGGCGATCACGGTGCCACGGTAGCTTTCCTCCGCAACCTTGATCTGCGCCTCGGTGGTCTTGACATGCGCTCTGACGCCCGGATTGAGCAGCGGAATGTTGACCGTCGGCATCAGCCCGAAAGTGAACGCCTTGAACAAGTCCGAGAGCGCGAAGCTGGCAGTGCCCGCGTTTCCAGTGAGGCTCACCGTAGGCAGCTGCGCGAGTCGCGCCTGGCCCATCAGGTCGTGGGCCTCCAGCACGCGGAACTCAGCGGCCACGACGTCAGGCCGGCGGGCCAGCAGATCCAGCGGCAGCCCGGCGGGCACCGCAGGGACCCGCACGCGGTCCCGCAGCCGGGCGGGTTGCACCTTGAACTCCCCGGCGGGCACGCCGAGCAGGCTCGCGAGCGCGTTCTCCGTCACGTCGCGGGACCGGCGTAGCTCCAGCAGATCCTTCGCCAGGCGGTTGTTCTCCGACCCCTGGCGGAGTACCTCGGTGTCGGACTTCAGGCCATTGCTGCGCATCGTCTCGTAGATGGCCAGGATCTGCTCGGATTTCGACAGCGCCAGTTGCTGTTGATCGATCTGCTCGTCGAGCTCGAGGACCTGGAAGTAGGTGGTCGAGACGTCGGCAACCATCTGCAGATACCCTGCCCGCCAATCGGCCTCCGTCGCGTGGAACTCGGCGGTCTGTCCTTCGACACCCTTCTGGACCTGACCCCAGATATCGGGCTCCCAGCTGATCTGGGTGCCCACCGCGAATTGTTTGTTGAACTGCAGGCCGTTGGTCTTTTGCCCGGTGCTGCCCGCGGCGATATCCATGGTCGGCAGCGCTCCCGCGTGCGCTTCCGCGATCTGCGCGTTGGCCACCTTGATCCGCCCGGCGAGGATCTTCAGGTCGACGTTTCCCGCAATCGCCTTGGCCACGAGCGAGTCGAGGTAGGGATCACCGAACTGCGACCACCACTGCGGCGAGATGGCCTCGGTCGCCGACACGGGGGGCGCCGGTGATTGCGACCAGGTTGATTTGGCCGGAGCCTCCGGGTGCTGGTATTCGGGAACGCGCACATCGGCGCAACCGAACAGCAACCCCACGAAGACGCTCAAGAAAACAATGGCTCGCTTCATTGGGTCCCCTATACGAGGGCTGGAAAACGCTCGCCGCAATTTCGTCACCCCGACTGCCTGCCTGTGCGGCGAGCTGCCGCTGACTGGAGCATCTGTGCGCGACTGTGCCGGAGGCGGTCGCGCGCCGATAGTTACTTTCGACACAGCGCGTGGAGCACAGCGACCTGCGTTGGGCGGCCGATAGCGAGGCGCCTGGCAACGGCGCGCCCCAGGTCGGCCCCGGACAGCCCCGGGGCCGTTCCGGGGTGGTGCGCGGCGGGAGTGCTGCCGGGCCCCCCGCGAAAACTGGACACGATCGTCGGGGAGGCGCTAGCCTGAATGCGCCGGCATGGGGAAGTGCCAATGGATACTAATAAAAAGGTTCTTCTGGTCGATGACCACGATCTCGTGCGCTACGGTACGAGCCTGCTGCTCGAATCGCTTGACGAGGTGCACTGCGCCATCACCCCGTGCCGGTCGCTGGATGAGGCACGCACCGCCTGCCGCGAGAGCGGCCCGTTCGACCTGGTGCTGCTCGACCTCAACCTGCCCGATGCCAAGGGCCTGCAGGGACTGCGCACGCTGCGCGAGGAGTGCCCGAACGTGCCCTTCGCGATGCTCACCGGCACCCAGGACGAATTCGTCGTTCGCCAGGCGCAGGCGATGGGCGCGGTCGGGTACCTGCTGAAGTCCTGGACGCCCGAGCGGCTGAAGCAGGCGCTGAAGTCGCTGTTGCGTCCGGCGCCGGCTCCCGCGGCGGTGACCATCTCCGAGCGCTTTCCGAAGCTCGCCGGCACCGCGCACTACGACCGTGTGGCAGAGCTCGGCCCGCGGCACCTGCAGATCCTCGAGCTGATCCTCGAGGGCTGCAGCAACCACGAGATCAGCAAGGCGACCGAGCTGTCGCTCGGCACGGTCAAGAACTACGTGTCGGCCATTCTGCTGGCGCTCGACGTCGAGTCGCGGTCGCACCTGATCAGCCTGTTCCACTGAGGTCGTCGCCGGCGGCGCTCATGCGGCGCGACCCACTCGTGTGATGAACGACCAGACCGGCGTCGCTGCCAACGAAATCCCCAATGCACGCGCGGCGCGCGCCGACCCGCGCGTCGCTGAGGTGCTGTATCGCACCGCGCTCACCGGGGATCGCTGGGCGGTGCTGACCACGGTCCTCGGCGCGCTGTTCGTGGCATCGGTGCTCGAGCAGCAGCGCGTGTCGCGCGCGCCGTGGCTGTGGTGCGTTGCCTGCGTGCTGCTCGCCGGCGCGCGGCTGCTGTTTCAGCCGTCGCCCTTTGCCAGGCGACCGGCCGCGGCGCCGCCGTTCAAAGCTGAGCGCTGGCTCGCGCTGCTATTCGTGACATCGGCCACCTGGGGGGCAGGGGCACCGCTTTTCATCCTCGGTAATCCCTCCTCGGACACCTTGTTGGCGGCGATCCTGCTCGCGGTTTCGGGCCTGTCGGCGCCGCTGCTGGTCGCTTCGCGGGTGGCGGTCTACCTGTCGCTGCTGCCCGCACTGGTGCCGCTGCTCCTGACACTGACGCTCGGACCCTCGCTCGGCGCCTGGCCGGTCTCGGCCAACTCGCTGCTGCTCGCCTCGCTCGCGGCCGCCTTCCTGATGGCGCTGCTGCGCCTGACACTCAACCAGAACGACTCGCTCGCGTTGTTCCTCGCCGTGCGCTTCAACAACGAAGACCTGGTGCGGCAGCTGCGCTCGCAGGTCGAAGTGGCGGCGCGTGCCAACCAGGAGAAGACCCGCTTCGTCGCGTCCGCCGCCCACGATCTGCGCCAGCCCCTGCATGCGCTCGGGATGTTCTGCGCGGCGCTCGAGCAGCAGCTGCAGGACACCCCGCAGCGGCCGCTGGTACGCAACATGATGAGCGCGATCGAGGCGCTCGAGGGGTCCTTCGGCGCCATGCTCGACATCTCACGGCTCGATGCCGGGGTGGTGCAGGCGGCCCCGCAGACCTTTCCGATCCGCGAGGTGTTCCGTCGGCTCTATCAGCAGTTCGGCGGGGACGCCGAGGCGCGTGGGCTGTCGCTGCGCTTTCGCGCGACGCGCCGCATCGTGCGCAGCGATCCGCAGCTGCTCGAGCGCGTACTGGCCAATCTCGTGCAGAACGCGCTGCGCTACACGCGCTCCGGCGGCGTGCTGGTCGCGGCCCGGCGTCACCCGCGCGGCGTCGCCCTCGAGGTCTGGGACACCGGCGTCGGCATACCCCAAGACAAGCGCGAGATGATCTTCCGGGAGTTCTATCAGATCGACAATCCCGAGCGTGATCGCGGGCGCGGACTTGGCATGGGACTCGCGATCGTGCAGCGGTTGTGCAGCCTGCTCGAGCACCCGCTGGAGGTCTACTCGACGGTCGGCCGTGGGAGCGTATTCCGCGTGGTCGTTCCGAGCGGGGAGGCGAGCGCGATCGCTACGCCGACGACCGAGGCCGATACGCTGCCACCACGCAAGCTCGGCGCGGTCACCGTGCTGCTGATCGACGACGAGCTCGCGATCCGCGAGGCGACGCGCGAGCTGCTGCGGCCGCTGCACGTCGACGTGCTCACGGCAGGCACGATTGCCGAGGCGGTGAAGCTCGCGCGCGAGGCAGGCGACCGCATCGACCTGATCCTCTCCGACTGGCGACTGCGCGGCCAGGAGAACGGCGTCGAGGCGGTGCGCGCGGTGCGCGCGGTGGCCGGCGAGGCGACCCCTGCGGTGCTCATCACCGGGGATACCTCGCCGGAGCTGCTGAAGCTCGCACACGAGAGGGGGCTGGTCATACTGCACAAGCCGCTGCAGCCGCGGGCGCTCGTGCGGCTGGTCAAGCACCTGCGGCGTTAGCTACTGCTGCAGCGCAGCACGGACGGAAAAGTCAATATGACTTTAGTGATTTGTAGTGCGGGCATTGCCACGGTGAACTACGCCCGTGGGCGGTGACGACAGTGCCCGGGGCGGGCCAAGAGAAAGCGGGGCGTGATTCCTCCGTGAGCCTGGTGTTGCACGGCATTGCGCTCAACGAGGAACCGATGAGTCAGCCGCTCATCGGCCGCTTCGACGAGCGCGGCGGTACCCTCGGGCGGTCGGACCAGGCCACCTTTACCCTGCCCGATCCCGAGCGAATGATCTCGCGCGTGCAGGCCCACATCCTGCACAGCGACGACCTCTACTGGATCGAGAACGTCAGCGCCGCGAGCCCCATTCTGCACAACGGACGGCCGCTGAGCGCTGGCATGCGCGTCATCCTCCGCGACGGGGACGAGCTGCGAATCGGCGGCTACACGCTGCAGGTCGCCTTCGAGCAGGACGAGACCAGCGCCACCATCCTGCGCGGGCGCACGATGATCATCCGTCGTGACGGCACCCAGCCACTGGCACCGCCGGGGGCGGTGCCGCCGACCGCGGCCGCAGCGCTAGCAACTCCTGCGCCACCCACACAGGCAACGACCGCCGCCGCGACCCCGGCCCCCACGGCGGCGAGCAACGTCCCGCCATTTGCCCGCCCGGGTGCCGACGCCGCGCGCTCGGCACCGAGCGCGGAAGCCCTGTGGCGGGCTTTCCTCGAAGGTGCCGGTATCGAGTCCTCGCTGCCCAACGCTCCTTCGCCGGAGCTTCTCGCCTCCATTGGCGCGATGCTGAGAATTGCCATCGGCGGCATTCACCGCCTGGTAGGGATGCGGGCCATGGCAAAGGACGAGATGCAGGCGCAGATGACGATCATTCAGGTGCGGGGCAACAATCCGCTCAAGTTCGCCCCCGACGGCATGGCCGCAATGCAGCTGCTGCTGCAACCGCCGGCGCGTGGATTTCTCGCCGGGCCGGCCGCGCTGCGCGATGCGCTGGTCGACCTGCAATCGCACCAGGTCGGCGTGATGGCTGGAATGCGCGCGGCGCTGGAGGCGGTGCTGGATCGCTTCGACCCCGCGAAACTCGAGGCGCACCTCACTTCGCGTTCCGTGTTCGACTCATTGCGCCCGGCGCACCGGCGCGCGCGGTTGTGGGAGGTGTACCTCGAGCACTACCGCTCGCTGCGCGAGGAGGCACAGGAGGACTTCCAGCGCTTCTTCGGTGAGGCCTTCCGCGAGGCGTACGAGGCGCAGGTGCGAAGCCTCGATGCGGCGCACGAGGGGGCTTCGCCCTCGGATCCGCGTGCGGGCGGAGGGACGCGGTGAAGCGCCTCACCGTGCAGGTCGCCCAGCGCTCTTGCATCGGGGCGCGCGCGCGCAACGAGGATTGCCTCGCGGTCGAGCATCGTGATGGCCACTGGTGTCTGGTGCTTTCCGATGGTGCAGGTGGGCACGACGATGGCGCGCGAGCCGCGCAGCTGGCCGTCGCCCGCGTGATCGCCGGCTTTCGCAGCCGCCCGCCGGTCGACGGGCGCGATCTCTCGGAGCTGCTGCTCGACGCACACGATGCGGTGGTGGCGGGGCAGCGCGAGCGGCCCCCCAGTGCTGCTGCGCCGATGCATGCGACGGTCGTGGTATTGGTGATCGATGCGCTGCAGGGACTCGCGCTGTGGGGTCATGTGGGCGACTCGCGGCTCTACCAGTGGCGCGCCGGGCGGCTGAGCGCGGTCACGCGCGACGACAGCGTTCTGCAGTGGGCGCTCGACAGGGGACTCGTCGATGCGGCACATGTGCAGACGCTGCCGAACCGCGGCGTGCTGCTGGCCGCGCTCGGCTCCGCGGAAGAAGCCGCACCGCACGTATCGGAGCGCATCGAGCTCGAGCGCACCGACGCCTTTCTCCTCTGCAGTGACGGTTGGTGGGGAGCCCTCGATCCGCAAACCATCTCCGCTTTGCTCGCCGAGGCGCCCTCTCCCGAGGAATGGCTCGATGCGATGATGGCACTGACAGTGCAGCGCGCCGACCCGCGGCAGGACAACTTCTCGGCGATTGCCTGCTGGATCGGTGAGTCTCTCGGTGCCGCCGACAGCGCCTCGGAGGCAGAGACCTCCCCGCCGCGATCGCGGGACACCCCGCTCCATCCATGAGAGGGCGCTCCCCGCGCCACTCGGTTTCAGCGATCGAGTTCCGGGTAGTGGCGGAACAGATCCTCGTTATTGAAGGCCTGACGCCGCTCGGAGGCGACGTAGCGTGCGATGCGCGGGCGGCTAAAGACCGCATCGTGCAGAGCACGCAGCCGCGGACGATGGCGAAGCTCACGGCGGCTCGCCGAGGGAAAGGCGTAGCGCAGACCCGCGAGCACCTGTGCCATGGACAGATCCGCGTACGTCAGTCGCGAACCGACCATCCACTTGGCGCGCAGGCCGTTGCGCGAGAGAACGCGCTCGAAGTAGCCGAGAAACTTAGGTAATCGCACGGCAAGGAAATCCTTGGTACGCCGCCTTGCCGCCGCGCGCTGCTCCTCGTACGCGTAGCCGTCGCCGAGTGGATGATGGGTGTGAAAGGTCTCGAGGTAGAGATCGAGGATGGTGAGCTGCAACTGGTGCGTCCAGAGCCTCCCGGGTTCATCGGCCGGCGCCAGTCTCAACCGTCCGCCGAGGTAGAGCAGGATATTCGGCGTCTGCGCGATGAGCTGCCTGCCGGCCCTGAGAATCGGCACGGCGAACGCTGGACGCCGGCTGCCGCGGGCTTCGAGCACGCGCAGAATCGCCGCCACGCCGCCGCCTTCCCTGTTCGGCAGCATGCCAACGTCGCGGTAGCGCGCAGCGGCCTCCTCGAGCGCAAGGCGGACGAATTCGCCGCGTCCCTGGATCCCGGGCCAGTAGTAGAGCTCGTAGGTCACGATCCAAGCCTCCCACGGCAGCCATGGCAGTGGGCCATGACGGTGTAAAAAGACGCGACGGTGTGTCTCACCGCCGTCGGTCACCGCCGGAAGTGTTGCCAAACGGGCCCGCGAAGCGCAATCATGGTTCTAAGCCTCCGGGGGGTCGGGTGCATCGGAACGTCACACGCTGGCGTCTTGCTCACGTTTGCGTCGTCAAATCCAACACGCAGCTCTCGGCTTTATTTCACGAAATCGTTCCTGCCGGGTCCGCTGCACGTGCGTTCCCGTCGAGCAAAGGATTGCGTGATCAGCGGCTTACGCCAGCGAGCGCCAGCGTAATCCAAGCGATAGCCATAAGCGGATGAATTTGTTCGCGGTATTACTCGGCGCTCGTTTGTCATGCTAAGTTAACCAAAAATAAATATTCGTCCGGCGAGGTTACGAGTGAGTCAGCTGGATGCCATGGAAGGCAGAGACATAGAGAACAATACGGGTCAAGGCAGCCTCGTCTCACTCGGCGAGCACCTCGACGTTGCACCTGCCGTCGGCGAGATGAAGTCCGACATCGTGGTCAGCCTCGAGGGCGTGCGCTCGCTCGCGCCCGACTACGAGCACCTGTATCGCGTCGCCAGCAACACGCTGCCGTTCACACTGCACGACTGGCACATCACGTGGTGCACGCATTTTCTCAACCGCAACCCGCAGATCCACGAACAGCTGCAGTTCCACGTGCTACGCAACGGCAGCGGCGAGTGCGTCGCGATCGTGCCGCTGGTGCATACGCACCGGCGGCTCGGGCCGCTCAGGCTCGCGACGGTGGATCTGCTCGGCGTAGACCCGGGCCTCACCGAAATCCGCACGCCGCTCATCAAGCCCGGTTACGAGCGCGCGGCGGTGCGTGCCGTACACGAGAGCCTCGCCAGGGTTCGCGACTGGGACTGGATGCACTGGAACGGGATCAGCGGCGCACTGGCCGAGGCCGTGGCGCGGGAAATCACTCCGCAGTGGCACGCCGTGAGCCGTGACTACGTGCTCGATCTCCCGGCAAGCTGGCAGGAGTTTCGCGCCGGGCTGCGCCGCAACGTCCGCGAGGCCGTCAGGCACTGCTACAACTCGCTGCGGCGCGACCGCCATACGTTCGAATTCGTCGTGGCGCGTACCCGCGAGGAGGTGCGGCAGGCGCTCGATCGCTTTTTGCTCCTGCACAGGCTGCGCGCCAACATGCAGTGGGGCCCGAGACACCCGAACTTCTTCACTACCCGGCCGCTGGTGGAATTCCTCTACGACGTCTGTGACCGTCTCGCGGCGCGCGATGTGGTGCGGGTTTTCCAACTGCGGGTCGGCAGCGAGGTCATCGCCTCGCGCATCGCCTTTGTCGTCGGCGACAGCGTCTACCTGTACTACTCGGGCTTCGACCCTGAGTGGGCGCGCTACAGTGTCATGACCACCACCATCGTTGAGGCGTTCAAGTACGCGATCGCCAACGGTCTTAAAACAGTCAACCTGTCGTTGAATACCGAGCGTTCGAAACTGCGCTGGCGGCCGCGCCTGATCGAGTTCCAGTCGGCGCTCGTGCATCGTGACTACCTTGGCTCGCGATTGCTCTACCGCGCCTATCGCGCCGCGATGGCCGGCAGCAGCACATCGGCGCAGCTGCTGAAGAGCTTCCTGCCACACCGCAGCTGGGATTGACCGGCCGCGCGCCGCCGACCCCACGCCTTTTGGTTTGAATTGTCGCCGCCGCGCGGGCAGTGTGTGCGGATTCAGGTGTTGCGGCCGTCGGGGTGCACCTTGTCAGCGTGGCGCGCCGTGCCCGGTGCGGGCCGGGGATTTCTGCTCACCTCACTCTGCGCACTCGGCTGCGCCGGGGCAGCTGGCGCTGCCAGCCTCGAGGCGCAGGCGGCGGCGAATGATCCGGGCAGCGGTGCAGGGCTGCTCGACACCATCGTCATCACGGCGACCCGCGTCCCGGAGCCGCTGCGGCGCATCCCCGCGGCAATCTCGGTGGTCTCCGGTGACGAGCTGCGGGCGCGCGATGCGACCAACATGCAGCAGGCGCTCGCGCTCGTGACCGGCGTCGAAGCGCCGCCCGGCGGCGACGCGGGACCTTCGAGCGCCGTCCCGTCGTTCTGGGGTCTGCACGAGTTCGACGCATTCCTGCTGGTGGTGGACGGCGTGCCGTGGGGCGGGGCGTTCAACCCGGCGATCACCACGCTCGATTTCACCGACACCCAGCGCCTCGAGGTGCTGAAGGGCGCGGCGCCCGTCATGTACGGTGCAACCTCCTTCGTCGGCGTGGTGAACGTGATTCATTTCCCGGCGGGCGAGGCGGCCGACGAGGCCGACCTCGCCTACGGCACCTACGGGTCAGTGCGCGGATCGGCTTCGCTCGCGCTGCCGGGCGCCTCCGCCTACCGACAGTCGCTCGTCGTCGAGGGTCAGAATCTCGGCTTCGCCGATCCACGCGAGAGCGTCAGTGGCGGGCGGCTGTTCTACCGCGGCGCGCTCGATGCAGGGGCGGGGACCTGGCGGCTCGATGCCGACGTCAACGTCGTGCGTGACACGCCGCCGAGCCCGCTGCTTCGCATCGGCACCTCCCTGACGCCGCTCACGCCGATCAACGCGAACTTCAATCCCGCCAATGCCGAGATCGATGAGAACAAGGCACACTTCAGCCTCGGCTACACGCAGCCGACCGCCCTCGGTACCTGGGACACGCTCGCCTCCTACGCCTGGTCGAACGTGACCGACATCCGCGGCTTTCTGCACCCGGACCTAAGCGGCACGGCCGACACTCAGGATCAAAGCCGCTACATCGGTGACGGCTATCTCGACACGCACCTCAGCAACAAGCGGGGCGAGACCACGCTGGTCGTGGGCGCGGATGCGCTGTACGGCCGCGGTGTGCAGACCACGCTCAACGGCAACAGCGCCTACACCGTGCCGCTCGATGG
>DATIZW010000149.1:0-3362 GCA_035516875.1 Steroidobacteraceae bacterium | reverse complement strand
GCCCTTTCTCGAGGTGCAGGATGCGCCGCGCGAACTCCGCGGCTTTGGGATCGTGCGTCACCATGATGATGGTCTTGCCGTGCTCGCGGTTCAGCACCTGCAGCAGGCCGAGGATCTCTTCGGCGGTCTTGCGATCTAGATCCCCGGTCGGCTCGTCGCAGACCAGCAGCTGCGGATCGGACACCAGGGCACGGGCGATCGCGACCCGCTGCTCCTGGCCGCCGGAGAGCTCTTTCGGCTTGTGCTTCGCACGGTCGGCGAGGCCGACGATCTCGAGTGCCACGGCGACGTTCTTGCGGCGTTGCGCGGCGGTGAGCCTGGTGAGCAGCAGCGGCAGTTCCACGTTGGCCTCGGCGGTGAGCACCGGCATCAGGTTGTAGAACTGGAACACGAAGCCGATGTTATGCGCGCGCCAGCGCGCGAGCTCGCTCCTGCCGAGCTGGTCGATGCGGCTGCCGCCCACCTGCACCTCGCCCGAGGTCGGCTGATCGAGTCCGCCGATGAGATTGAGCAGCGTGGTCTTGCCGGAGCCCGAAGGCCCCATGAGCGCAACGAAATCGCTCCTGGGGATGTCGAGATTCAGCCCGTGCAGTACTTCGACTCGCTGCGTGCCGCGCTCATAGACCTTGGTGACGTTGCGCACCTCAACCATCGACTCCGACATCAGCTGCCTCCTCCGCTGCGGGCGCCACAGCCGCCTACCGCCCGGCGTCCTTCACCCGCGCATCGTCCTTCAGCCCCGGCGGCGCATCGACGATCACCGCCTCGCCGGCACTGACGCCGGCGAGCACCTGGCGCTGCTCGCCGCTCGTGCCCCCGAGCGTCACGGCGCGCCGCGCGGCACGGTGGTCGCGGGCGATGAACACCACGTCCTGTTCGCCGTCCTTGCGCACCGCTGCGGCCGGCACCAGGACGCCACGCGGTCGCTGCGGCGCCTGCGCGGCGTTCTTGTTCTGCTCGAGAAATGATACGCGCGCGCCCATGTCGGGCACGATGCGCGGGTCCTTGACGTCGAGACCGATGCGGACCTTCACGGTGGCCTTGGAGCGATCGGCGGTCGGAATGATGGCGATGACGTGCGAGGGGATGCGCCAGTCCGGGTAGGCGTTGAGCACCGACTCGACCGGCTGCCCGGGCTCTACACGATTGATGTAGGCCTCGTTGACGTCGACTTCGATCTCGAGCGAGTCCATGTCGACCAGCGTGCCGATGCCGGTGCGCGTGAAGCCACCGCCGGCCGACAGCGGCGAGATGATCTCCCCGACCTGGGCGGCCTTGGCGATGACCACGCCGTCGAACGGCGCGCGCACCGTGCAGTAATCGAGCTGCACCTGCGCCGCGCGCACGTTGGCCGCGGCGACGTCGATCTGCTTGTGCTGCGCCTGGACCTGCGCGGCCTGCGTATCGACCTGCGTACGCGCCTGCTCGACCGCCTGCTCGGAGACGAGATTGCGCTTGACGAGATCCTCATCACGCTGCACGTCGCGACGGCTTTGCGCGAGCTGCGCCTCGTACTGCACGAGCAGCGCCTGTGTGGAGTGCCACTGCGCCTGTGCCTGCGCGAGGGCGGCGCGTTGCGCGGTGTCATCGAGCCGCCCGAGCACCTGCCCCGCCTTGACGCGGTCGCCTTCCTCGATGAGCACCTCGGACACCGTTCCCGTAATCTGCGCCGACACGGTGGCCTCGCGGCGCGCCGTGACGTAGCCGGTCGCATCGAGCACGGAGGACGCGGCATCGCTGCCGCCGAGCGGCAGCGCCAGTACCGTGTGCACCGGCACTGCCGCCCCCGCCGACAGCGCCCACCACGCGCCCGCCGCGATCAGCACCGTGAGCGCCACGACACCGCCGGCGATCCACAGGCGACGCCGCGAAACGCCGTCCGCCGCCGGCGCGGTGCGGTCGATACGCAGCTGTCCCAACAGTGCTTTCTTGTCGGCTTCCGAGGTCACCCGTTGCCATCCGCACGCGAAAAGCGCGCAACGATAACATCTGCTGCCCCGCGTTGCCTTACTCAGCCGTTGGTGATCTTCGCCATCAGCCGCCGTGCCTGGGCGAACTCCGGGGCAATCAGCAGGGCGTGCTCGAGCGCATCGCGCGCACCCACCGGGTCGCCGTGATCGAGCAGGTCACGCCCCAACAGCAACCATGCCTCCGCGGCACCCCAACCCGGCACGTGCTCGACACCACCGCGCTCGGCCTCGAAGGCGGCCACGGTCTGACGCAGCTTGGTGAGCGCGCGCTCCTTGTTGCCACCGCGGGCCGGGGCCAGCTGGTAGTCGCTCATCGCATCCACCAGCAGCACGCGCGGGTTGCGCGCGGCGAGCTGCAGCGCGCGGTCGAGATCCTTGCGTGCGCGGTGGCTGGCGAGCGGGGCGTAGCCGCCCGCGGTCTCGAGCGGCGTCGTGAGGCAGGCCGAGCGCAGCGCCAGCGCGTCGGCGAAGTCCGCCTCCACGGCGAGCGCGCCGTCGACCTCGTTTACGCAGCGGTGCGCGAGATCTTCCATCGAGCCCGCCGTGGCGGCGCCCGGCGGCGCCGCGAGCAGCGCCATGCGCCAGGCGAGCAGCGCCGCATAGTAGGAGCGCATCTTGTCGCGGCCTTCCCCGCCCGCCATCGTCTCGCTCAGCTTACGCAGCGCCGCCGCGTCCTCGGTGTAGTAGCCGTATTGGATGCGGCTCTCAATGTCGCGCCAGGTCTGGTTCTCGGTCTGCGCGACAGCGCCGCAGGAGCTGAGCGCCGCCGCAGCGCACAGCGCCCGGCGTGCCCAGCGCGTGCCGCGCCCGCCGCGCTCAGGCACACGGGTGTCAGAGCGTGCGGTCCGCTGCGGCTTTGCGCCGTTCAGTAGAATGTGCCCGCGCATGCCAAACGATAGTACCGCAACCGCGCCGGCGGCCACCTCCGTGGCGGTCCCGGCACTGATCGACATCGGCATCAATCTCACACACGACAGCTACGACGCCGATCGCGACGCGGTGATTGCGCGCGCGCGTAATGCCGGTGTCATACAAATGGTGGTCACCGGGTCGTCCATCGTGAGCACCGCGCAGGCAATCGCGCTGGCACGCGCGCACCCAGGGAGACTGTTTGCGACCGCGGGAGTTCATCCGCACCACGCCGGCGAGCTCACCGGCGAGCGCCTCGTCGAGCTCGCCGCGCTCGCGCGGCACGGCGAGATCGTCGCGGTGGGCGAATGCGGACTCGATTATTTCCGCAATTTCTCGCCACGCGCGGCGCAGCAGCAGGCCTTTCACCGCCAGCTCGAGCTCGCTCTCGAGCTCGGCAAACCCGTGTTTCTGCACCAGCGCGATGCGTACGCGGATTTCATCGCGATACTGCGCGAGCATGCGCTCGAGTGGCGGGGCGTC
>DATIZW010000148.1:0-3094 GCA_035516875.1 Steroidobacteraceae bacterium | reverse complement strand
GTGTGGCTGCGCGCTGCGCTCTCGGAATGGCAGGAGGCCGACAGCGAGAGCGCACGGGCACTGCTCACCGCGTTCGTCGACGGACGGCTCAGGGAGCTCGCGCAGCGTCCGCCGGACACCATGGCCGGCGCGCCGGCTGCGCGCGCCGGGCGCGGCACGGCGGGCGCGGAAGAGCTGCTGCGGGTGATCAATCCCGCCACCGGAGCGCTGCTCGCGGAGCTCAGCGCCGACGGTCCGGCGCGTATCGACGCGGCGGTGAAGCGGGCGCAGGCGGCGCAGAAGCAATGGGCCGCCCTGACAGGTGCCGAGCGCGGACGCGTGCTGCAGCGCGCGGCACGCCTGCTGCGCGAGCGCAACGAGGAGCTCGCGCAGCTCGAGACGCGTAACACCGGCAAACCGATCCAGGAAACCCGCGCGGTGGACGTGCTCTCGGGAGCCGAGTGCCTGGAGTATTACGCGGGCCTTGCCGGCGCGCTCGCCGGTGAGCATCTCGACCTGGGGCCCGCCGCCTTCGGCTACACGCGCCGCGAGCCACTCGGCGTGGTGGCAGGGATCGGGGCGTGGAACTACCCGCTGCAGATCGCCTGCTGGAAGTCGGCGCCGGCGCTCGCCTGCGGCAACGCGATGATCTTCAAGCCGGCCGAGCTCACCCCGCTCACCGCACTCAAGCTCGAGGAGATCTATCTCGCCGCAGGCCTTCCACCGGGGCTCTTTCAGGTGGTGCAGGGGGGCGCGCCGACCGGGCGGCTCCTCACGCGCCATGCCGACATCCGCAAGATCTCGCTCACCGGCGAGGTCGGTACGGGCAGAGCGGTGATGGCGGATGCCGCTGCCTCACTCAAACAGGTGACCCTCGAACTCGGCGGCAAGTCGCCGCTCATCGTGTTTTCGGACGCGCGGCTCGACAACGCCGTCTCCGGCGCACTGCTCGGCAATTTCTACTCGGCGGGCGAAGTGTGCTCGAACGGCACGCGCGTATTCGTACACAGGAGCGTGCGCGCCGAGTTCATCGAGCGGCTGCGCACGCGCGCCGCCGCGATGCGGGTTGGCGACCCGCTCGACCCCGCGACGCAGGTGGGTGCGCTGATCTCCGAGGAGCACATGCAGAAAGTGCTCGGTTTCATCGCCCGCGGCCACGCGCAGGGCGCACGGGTGCTCACCGGCGGTGCGCGCGTCACCAGCGGAGACCTGGCGAGCGGTTTCTTCGTCGCGCCGACGGTGTTCGATGCCTGCCACGACGACATGGACATCGTGCGTCAGGAGATCTTCGGCCCGGTGATGGCGGTGCTGGAGTTCACCAACGAGGAGGAGGTGATTGCGCGCGCCAATGCTACCGAGTTCGGACTCGCTGCCGGGGTATTCACCAACGACCTCACTCGAGCGCATCGCGTGATCGCGCAGCTGCAGGCCGGAACCTGCTGGATCAACCACTACAACGTCACTCCTGTCGAGCTGCCTTTCGGCGGCGTCAAGATGTCAGGGCTCGGTCGCGAGAATGGCCGGGCGGCGATCGAGCATTACACGCAGCTGAAGAGCGTGTACGTCGCGATGCGTGACATCGACGCTCCGTACTAGCGCGCCGCCTGAAGCAGAAAGCGGACAGTGTGACGCCGGAGACTTTCGACTACGTGATCGTCGGCGCAGGATCGGCGGGCTGCGTGCTCGCGGATCACCTCACCGCCGACGGCGCCGACAGCGTGCTGCTGCTCGAATACGGGGGCTCGGATCGCTCGCTGTGGATCCAGATGCCGACGGCGCTCTCGGTCCCCATGAACATGGCCCGCTACGACTGGGGCTACTACACCGAGCCCGAGCCGC
This sequence comes from Steroidobacteraceae bacterium, assembly GCA_035516875.1. Classification (GTDB taxonomy): domain Bacteria; phylum Pseudomonadota; class Gammaproteobacteria; order Steroidobacterales; family Steroidobacteraceae; genus 13-2-20CM-66-19. Next base: position 1,276 of record DATIZW010000148.1, on the reverse strand, counting down.
ATCTCGGCGGCCGGCAGCTGCACACGCCGCGCGGCAAGGTACTGGGAGGCTCCTCCTCGATCAACGGCATGGTGTACGTGCGTGGCAACCCGCTCGACTTCGAGCGCTGGCAGGCCGAGGGCGCAGACGGCTGGGGCTATCACGATGTACTGCCTTACTTTCGGCGCGCCGAGCGGCGTGCCGGTGGCGGTGATGAGTACCGCGGCGGCGACGGCCGGCTCGCGACGCGGCAGGGATTGCTCACCAACCCATTGCACGATGCCTGGCTCGCGGCGGGCCGCCAGGCCGGATACGCGCTGACCTCCGACATGAACGGCTTTCAGCAGGAGGGCTTCGGGCGCATGGACATGACGGTGGGGGATGGGCGGCGCTGCAGCGCGGCCAATGCCTACCTGCGCCCGGCCATGCGACGGCGCAATCTCGCGGTGCGCACGCATGCGCTCGTCACCGCCGTGCTGTTCGAGGGGCGTCGCGCGGTCGGGATACGCTACCGGCGCGGCGGCGCCGCGCACGAGGTGCGGGCGCGGCGCGAGGTGATCCTGAGCGCGGGCCCCATCGGCTCGCCGCAGCTGCTGAAGCTCTCGGGCGTCGGCCCCCCGGCCGAGCTCGCCGCGTTCGGCATCCGCGTGGTGCGGGCATTGCCGGGCGTCGGCGAGAATCTCCAGGACCATCTCGAGTTCTATTTTCAGGTGCGCAGCCGCGAGCCCGTAACGCTCTACGGCGAGATCTCACCGTGGCGCCGCGCGCTGATCGGGGCTCGCTGGCTGCTCACACGCTCCGGGCTCGGGACCAGCAATCACTTCGAGACGGGCGGTTTCATCCGCAGCCGCCCGGGCGTGCGCTATCCCGACATCCAGTTTCATTTCCTGCCGCTGGCGGTCAACTACGACGGCTCGGCGCTTGCGCGCGAGCACGGGTTCCAGGCGCACGTCGGTCCGATGCGCTCGCGCAGCCTGGGGTGGGTACGGCTGCGCTCCGCGCAGCCCGCCGATAAGCCACGCATTCTCTTCAACTACATGTCGCAGCCGCAGGACTGGATGGAGATGCGCGCCTGCGTGCGCCTGACGCGTGAGATCTTTGCCCAGCCGGCTTTTGATCGCTATCGCGGCCGCGAGATCCAGCCGGGTGAGGCCGTGCAGACCGACGAGCAGATCGACGCCTTCATCCGCGCCAAGGCCGAGAGCGCCTTTCACCCGTGCTGCACGTGCCGCATGGGCCGTCCGGCGGACCCGCTGGCGGTGGTCGACAGCCAGGCGCGCGTCATCGGTGTGGAGGC
>DATIZW010000147.1:0-4919 GCA_035516875.1 Steroidobacteraceae bacterium | reverse complement strand
GACGCCGAGCTGCTCGATCAGCTGCTCAACATCTCGGGCGAAGCGAGCATCGCCCGCGCACGCCTCGAGCAGCAGCTCGGCTCCTTCGATTTCAACCTCGGCGAGCTGTCACGCACGGTGACGCGACTCAAGGAACAGCTGCGGCACCTCGAGATCGAGACCGAGACGCAGATCCTGCACAAGCACGAGGACGAGGGCCCGCACCGCAGCGAGTTCGATCCGCTCGAGCTCGACCGATATTCCTCGATCCAGCAGTACTCGCGCGCGCTCGCCGAGACCGCCAACGACGTGGCGAGCATCCAGCAGCTGCTCGAGAATCTCGCCAAAGACACGCAGAACCTGCTGCAGCAGCAGGCCCGTACCATCACCGAGCTGCAGAACGGCTTGATGCGCACGCGCATGGTGCCGTTCCAGCGCCATGTGCAGCGCCTCGCACGCATCGTACGGCAGGCCGCCGCGGAGACCGGCAAGCGCGCCGAGCTCATCGTCGAGGGCGCCTCGGGCGAGCTCGACCGCCAGGTGCTCGAGCGTATGCTGCCGCCCTTCGAGCACATGCTGCGCAACGCCGTGGTGCACGGCATCGAGAAGCCGGACGAGCGCATCCGCCGTGGTAAGCCCGACACGGGGCGGATCCTGCTCGAGCTGCACCGCGAGGGCGCCGAAGTCATGGTGCGCCTCACCGACGACGGTGGCGGGATGAACCTCAAGGCGATCCGCGAGAAGGCGCACAGCCTCGGCCTGATCGGCACCGGTCAGACGCTGAGCGACGAGGATGCGATGCAGCTCATTCTCGAGCCCGGCTTCTCCACCGCCGGCGCCGTTACCCAGCAGGCCGGCCGCGGCGTCGGCATGGATGTGGTGGCCACCGAGATCAAGCGGCTGGGCGGCGCGCTGCACATGGAGACCAAGGCGGGTGAGGGCACGGTGTTCACCATCCGCCTGCCGCTGACGCTTGCCATCAGCCACGCGCTGGTGGTGCGCACGGACGAGGAGTACTACGCGCTGCCGCTACCGACGGTCGAGGGGGTGCTGCGGCTGTCGAAGCCGGAGGTCGCGGCGCACCTCGGCAAGGATGCGGCTGTGTTCGACTACGGCGGGCAGAAATACCGCTTCCAGCACCTGGCGACCTTCGTCGGGCTCAACCCCTCGGAGCTGCCGGGACACGACGTGACCATCCCGGTGGTGCTGGTGCGCGCGGGTGAGCACTCGACCGGGCTCGTGGCCGATGAGCTGGTCGGCAGTCGGGAGATCGTGGTGAAATCCGTCGGTCCACAGATCTCCGGCATCCGCGGTATCTCTGGAGCGACGATCCTCGGCGATGGTCGCATCGTCATCATCCTCGACATCGGTGCGCTGGTGCGCGGCGAGTGGCGGCTGCGGGCGCAGGCACCGGTGCAGCCCAAGGAGCGTGGCGGCGATCGGCGCACGTTCGCCCTGGTCGTCGACGACTCGATCACGGTGCGCCGCGTGACGCAGCGACTGCTCGAGCGCAACGGCATGCGGGTGCTGACCGCGCGCGACGGCATGGACGCGGTGGCGCTGCTGCAGGACAACGTGCCGGACGTGATCCTGCTCGACATCGAGATGCCACGCATGGACGGTTACGAGGTCGCGGCCCATGTGCGCAACGACCCGCGCCTGAAGGATGTGCCGATCATCATGGTCACCTCGCGCGTCGGGGAGAAACACCGCGCGCGCGCCATCGAGCTCGGCGTCGATGACTACCTCGGCAAGCCCTACCAGGAGGCGCAGCTCCTCGATGCCATCGCGCCGCTCGTCGAGCGGCGTCGCGCCGCTGCCCGCCAGGCTTACGGGAGCTGACGAGTGGCCGAGCGCGTCGCCGAGATCTACAGTCTCCTCGTCCCGCTGGTCGATGGGCGACTGATCATTCCGCGCGCCTGCGTCGCCGAAGTGATTGGTTTCCAGACGCCCTCGGAGATGACCGGTGCGCCGCCCTGGTACATCGGTACGGTGCCGTGGAACGGCAAGGCGGTGCCGCTGATCTCGTTCGAGGGCGCGTGTGGCCAGATGATTCCGCCGGCCAGCGGCCGCACGCGCATCGTGATCCTGCATGCCCTCGGCACGCGCGTGGACGGCGGTAACTTCGCCCTCGTGAGCCAGGGCTTTCCGCAGCTGGTGCGCGTGAGCTCGGACGTGGTGCGGCCGGATAACTCGCGTGTATTCCCTGACCGCATGCCAGTCATCTGCCAGATCCGCATGGTGAACGAGACTCCTCTGGTTCCGGACATCGAGCGGCTCGAGGAGATGATCGCCGACGAGACCAGCATCGGCACGGCCTGAGGCCGGCGGGATGCGCGCGCGCCGGCGCCCTCAGGCCGTCGGCAGCTTGTAGTCCCTGAACTGCTCGCGCAGCTTCTCCTTCTGCATCTTGCCCGTGGCGCCGAGCGGGATCGCATCGACGAACACCACGTCATCCGGCGTCCACCAGCGCGCAATCCGTCCTTCGTAGAAGGCGAGCAGCTCCGCGCGCGTCACTTCGGCGCCAGGCTTCTTCACCACGATGAGCAGCGGGCGCTCGGCCCAGCGCGGGTGCGGCGCGGGGATACAGGCGGCCATCACCACGGCCGGGTGTGCCATGGCGATGTTCTCGAGCTCGATCGATCCGATCCATTCACCGCCGGACTTGATGACGTCCTTGCTGCGATCGGTGATGCACACGTAGCCCTCGCTATCGATGCGCGCCACGTCGCCGGTGAAGAACCAGCCGTCGCGCAACGGTGTGCCGCCCTCGTTCCTGAAATACTCTGCCGCGACCCAGGGACCGCGCGCCAGAAGATCACCCGACTTCGGGGATCCCCAGGGAATCTCGCACCCCTGCGCGTCGACGACCTTGATGTCCACCCCGTACACCGCGCGGCCCTGCTTGGCCATGAGCGCGTAACGATCATCGGTGCTCAGTGCCGCGTGCTGTGCTTTGCGCGCGCACACCGTGCCGAGCGGACTCGTCTCGGTCATTCCCCAGGCGTGCAGCGCATGGATGCCGTAGCGCTCGCCGAGCGAGCGCAGCAGCGCCGGCGGACAGGCGCTGCCGCCGACCAGAACCCGCTTCAGAGTGCTGAAGGTCAGGCCGCGCGGCTCGATGCAGGCGAGAATCCCCTGCCATACGGTGGGCACGCCCGCACCGAACGTCGCGGCCTCGCTCTCGAGGAGCTCGTAGAGGCTTGCGCCGTCGAGCCGCGACCCGGGCAGCACGAGCTTCGCGCCCACCATGCAGGCGACGTACGGCAGTCCCCAGGCGTTGGCATGAAACATCGGCACGATCGGCAACAGCGTGTCGGTGGCCGAGCAGTTGAGCGTATCGGGCAGCGCGGAGGCGTAGGTGTGGAGCACGGTGCTGCGGTGGGTGTAGAGCACGCCCTTGGGATGGCCGGTGGTGCCGCTCGTGTAGCACAGCGAGCTTGCAGTGTTCTCCTCGAGGGGCGGCCAAGCGAAATCGTCGCTTTCGGCCGCAATCAGATCCTCGTAGAGGAGGAGACGCGGGATCTGCGCCGCCGCTGGCGGCAGATGCTCGCGGTCGGTCATGACGATGAAGTGCCGCACCGTCGGCAGCAGCGCCGCGACCGATGCCACCTGCGGCGCGAGGCCGGCATCGAAGCAGAGCATCGCGTCCTCGGCATGGTTGGCGATGTAAGTGATCTGCTCGGGATGCAGGCGCAGGTTCAGGGTGTGCAGCACGGCGCCGGAGCCGCTCACGGCGTAGTAGAGCTCGAGGTGGCGATAGCCGTTCCAGGCGAGCGTCGCGACGCGCTCCCCGAGCTTCACGCCGAGGCGGGCGAGCGCCTTCGCCAGGCGCCGCGAGCGCGCGGCGAGCTCGCGGTAGTTCGTGCGGTGAATGTCTCCCTCGATGCGCCGCGAGACGATCTCACGCTCGGCGTGATGTCGCTCCGCATGCGTGAGGAGCGATGAGATCAGCAGCGGCTGCTGCATCATGTGGCCGTACATGAGTCACCTTCGTTTTACAGATCACCGAACTCCCGCTGCAGCAGGACGAGCGCCGCGATCGCCGCGGTCTCGGTCCGCAGCACCCGCGGCCCGAGCTGCACGCCGACGAAGCCGGCGCCGAGCGCGCGCTGCTGCTCGTCCTCCGCAAGTCCGCCCTCGGGACCGATGAGCACCAGCACCGACCCCTCGGGGCGCGCTATCTGCGCGACGCGCAGCACTGCCGCGGGCGACAGCAGGAGTCGCGTGCCGGTCCGCTCCACGCGCAGCAGCTCCTCCAGGTCGACGGGCGATGACACCTCCGGCGGGTGGTTGCGCCCGCTCTGCTCGCAGGCGCCGATCGCGATCGCGCGCCAGTGCTCGAGCCGGCGCGCAGCCTTGTGGCCTTCGAGCTTGACGACGCTACGCGCCGTGAAGACAGGCAGGATGCGGCTGACGCCGAGCTCCGTCGCCTTCTGCACTACCAGGTCCATGCGCTCGCCGCGTGAGACCCCCTGGGCGAGCGTGACCCGCAACGGCGACTCGCGCTCGATGCGCTGCGCCGCGCCGACCGTGACGGTCACCGTGCCGGCGCGGATGGCGGCGATCGTCCCGGAGTGCTCCCCGCCCCTGCCGTTGAACAGCGTGAGCGGCGCCCCCGGGCGCAGGCGCAGCACGCGCGTCACGTGGCCGGCGGCGTCTCCCGCGAGCGTGACGCGAGCCCCGTTTTCCAGGGGCGCCGCGACGAACACCCGGCTCAGTCGCACGTGGCGAGCCCGATGCCTTCGCGCGCAACCTCGACCATGAGATCGATCTCCTGCGGCGTCACGACGTACGGTGGCATGAAGTACACCACGTTGCCGATGGGCCGCAGCAGCACCCCGCGCGCGAGCGCGTGCCGGTAGACGATGAGCCCGCGGCGCTCCTGCCACGGGTAGGGGAGGCGTGCCGCCTTGTCGGCGGTGAGCTCGATCGCCACG
>DATIZW010000146.1:0-2650 GCA_035516875.1 Steroidobacteraceae bacterium | reverse complement strand
TGGGGACGCCCGCAGGACTCTTTCCCGCGGATCGACCTGACGATCATCTATTCGATTCTCCCCGAGATCATGACCGGCAAGCAGACCCCGATGCCGTCGGCGCAGAAGCGCTGGACGCCGCGGCCGGCGTGAAGCGCGCGGCCATGCCGCAGCCTCCCTGGTCCGCGCACCGCTCGCCGAGGGCTTCGATGAAAGCGGCACCGGTCCTGCGGTGTCAGTGTTGGATACTGCTGATGCTCCTCATGAGCGGCGCGGCACCCGCGGAGGACGCCGCACGGGCCGCTGCGCCACGCACAGTGCCGCAGATCGAGTCAGCGTACGCGGACTTCAACGACGCCTATGGCGCGGTCTCCCTCATCGACTCGGACCCCACGAGCTACCCGCAGGGCTATGCCGGCAGGAGCCGCGACCAGTGGCAGGAGATCTACGTTGCCCGGCGTTCGCAGCTCCTCAAGAGCCTGAAAGGTGCACACGGAGCGTCCGCCGAGGACTCGCGCGCCCTGCGTCTCATGCGCGCGGACGTCTCCGAATCCTCACCGACGCCGCGCTCGCTTGCGCCCGCCGGGCACTGCAAGGATGCCGCGCGGCAGGACCTGGCCCTCGAGCCGCTGCAGGAAGCGCTCTATGCCTGCTTCGCCGAGCTCGCCAACAGCCTGCGCTTCGAGGACGGCACGGTTACCCGCGTCGCCGCATTCGACCTGCTGGCCCGCCTTCAGGAGCCGCAGCGTCGCAAGGCGCTCTTCATGGCGTTCACGCCGCTCTGGCAGGCGCTCGTCGGGGACGATGGAGCGGCGAGTCCCTACCGGCGCATGATCCGGCTGGCGGCGGCGCAGGCGAAGGCGAAGGCCAACGGCTCGCCCATCGATGCCGCAGCGCGCACGGTCGGAGTGTCGGCTGGCGAGACCGAACGCTGGCTCGAACGCATTCTCGATACCTGGAGGCAGGTGAGCGGCGAGGGCGAGCTGGAGCCCTGGGACTATCGCTTCGAGGGTGGTGCGGCCGAGCGCGAACTCGGCGAGGGCATCGCCCGCGAGGCGCTGCAGCCGCTCAACCAGCGCTACTACCGCGATCTGGGGCTTGATCTCGCCAAGGCGCAGGTTATCTACGATCTCGATCCACGCCGTGGCAAGGCGCCGCTCGCATACACCGACTACGTGCGTCGCGGCCGCATGGTGGGCGATCACTGGCAGCCGACGATCGTGCGCGTCTCCGCGAATTACGCGCGCGGCGGGCTCGGGGTGCTGCACGAGCTGGTCCACGAGAACGGCCACGCGGCGCACATGCTGGCGCTGCGCACGCGGCCGGCGTTCATGGACCTCGGCGACGCGATCTTCTACGAAGCCTTCGCGGACGTGCCGGCATGGAGTACGTACGAGCCGGCGTGGCAGCAGAAATATCTGGGCCGCAGCGTCAGTCAGTCGGTGTCGCTGCGGGGGCTGTTCTCGGGGGTGATACTCGACGTCGCCTGGGCGCTGTTCGACCTGCGCATGCTGCGCGACCCTGCGGCCGACCCCAACCGCGTGTGGACCGATATCACCCATCGCTACCTGCACGTGCGCCCACACCCGCAGCTCGCCTGGTGGGCGGTGCGCGTGCAGCTCTTCGACGAGCCCGGCTACATGGTGAACTACGGCCTCGGTGCAGTGATCACCGCCGACATCAGACAGCGCATCGCGCAGCAGCTCGGACCCTTCGACACCGGGGAGGCACGCTGGTACGGCTGGCTGTCGGAGCGGCTGCTGGCGAGCGGCGAGGAGCATCCCACGGCGCAGCTGCTGCGGCAGTTCCTCGGGCGGCCCGTGTCGCCGGCGGCGCTGCTCGCAGAGCTCAACCGCTTGCGCGGATCTGCGCCAGGTGCTGCGTCTCGTTGAAGCGCCGCACCCGCGTGCCGTGCTCGAGGAGCTCGATCTCGCTCATCGCGCACGGGTCCTGCTCGAGGCACCAGTAGGCCGAGAGCGGTTGCTCGAGGCTCTGCAGCAGCATGGCGCGGTTGCCACTGCTGTGACCGACGACGACCACCGTCTCATCCCGGTGCCGCTCGAGCAGCAGGCGCAGCACGTTGGCAACGCGCGCCACGAGGTCCTGGAGCGAGTCGCCGTGCGGAAATCGCACCAGGTGCGGCGCCCGCAGCCAACGCTCGAACAACGCCGGCGATTGCACGCGAACCTCCTCATAGGTGCGCCACTCCCAGTCGCCGTAGTGAATATCGTTGAGGTCATCCAGAACCTCGAGGGAAGCTGCGCACGCGACGGCGATCGCCGAGCCGGTCTGAACGCAGCGCCGCAGCGGGCTGCTGTACACGATTTGCGCCCGGGCAGTCCTTGCGATGTGCTGCGCCGTGTCCTGCGCCTGGCGCATCCCGAGCGGCGATAAATCGACATCCCGCCGGCCGCGAAAGCGCTCCGGCAGGATCCCTTCCACGTGCCCGTGTCTCACCAGGAGGATGCGCGTCATAGGTTCTGCTTGCCCTCACGCGAGGCCAGGCGGTGAGCCGTGACGCGCGAGCGGGTCGAGTTTACCCGCTCGGCGCAAGGCGCGTATGGTAGCCACCTGCGCATGCCAGGTACGCCTCCGATGACTCAGCAGAAGGCGAGCGTCTGCCCGCTCGACTGTCCCGATACCTGCAGTCTCACGGTGACTGTCGCCGATG
>DATIZW010000145.1:0-5584 GCA_035516875.1 Steroidobacteraceae bacterium | reverse complement strand
GAGGCGTTTGCCCCGGTGCTCAAGGCGCAGCAGGAAGGCTTCAAGACTTTCGAGCGAATCGCCCGTCTGCAGTATGCAGTGGCCGGCGACGTTCTGGAGTCCGGCCTGGCGCGCATCAATGCCACGTTCGCAGCCTCGACGGCGAGCGAGCTGATCAACAAGCAGAGCGAGCTCTACAGCCAGTTCATGGACAAGCTGCGCGCGCGTGCCGAGGAGTTCGCGACGGTTGCGTCCGAGGTCCAGGCGAAGTTCAGCCAGCTCAGCACCGAGGTCGCCGCGAAGGCAGTGCCCGCACGGAAGGCGGCCTGATATCTTGGCGGTATCCCGCACCCGGGAGCGCAGGCTCCCGGGTGTGTTTTTAGCGGAGACCGCCCATTGATTGTCCGCAAGAAGAAAAAGTCCCGCGCCCGACGCGCTCCCGTACCTCCCGTACCTCCCGTACCTCCCGCACCTCCCGCAGCCGATGCCGTTGCCCGCGGCGGCTGCCCGCGGCAGCCGGCGAAAGCGGAAGTCGAGCGGCATCTGCGCGCACAGCTCGCCGCGCTCACCGGCGGACTCGCGCCGGATGACTATCTCAATGCCTGGTGGGAGTGGTATCTGGGCGTTGCGACGCATCCGCGCCAACAGGCGCAGCTCGCGCACAGCGCCTACGAGAAGATCCTCGACAGCTGGCAGTTCTTAGCGCGCGCGGCGGGCGGCACCCCCCTGCCCCCCGGGCGCGAGGATCTGGGATTTGCAGATCCCGCCTGGAGCGTGTGGCCGTTCAACGTCTACGCACGCACGTATGGCAACTGGGTGTCGTGGTGGCAGCAGGCGCTGCCCGTTGCAAGCTCGCCCGCTGCAGACGCGAAAGCGGCGCGCCTGAACTTCGCCGGACGTCTGCTGCTCGAAGCCGCCTCGCCGGCAAACTTCCTCCAGACCAACCCCGAGCTCCTCAATCGCACTGCCGCCGAGTCCGGCCAGAACCTGATCCGCGGACTCAAGAACTGGCTGGAGGATGCACGGCGCGCCGTCACCGGCAGCGGCCGTACGCCCGGCACGGATGAGTTCGAGGTCGGTAAGCAGGTCGCGGTCACGCCCGGCAAGGTGGTGTTCCGCAACCGCCTGATCGAGCTGCTGCAGTACGGCCCGCAGACCCCGAGCGTGTATGCCGAGCCGATCCTCATCACGCCCGCATGGATCATGAAGTACTACATTCTCGACCTTTCACCGCGCAACTCCCTGGTGCGCTACCTGGTCGAGAAGGGGCACACCGTATTCATGGTCTCGTGGAAGAACCCGGACGCGGCCGATCGCGAGCTCGGTATCGATGACTATGTGAAGCTCGGCTTTCTCGATGCGCTCGGCGAAGTTCGCCGCATGGTCCCGCGACGCAAGGTGCACGCGGTCGGGTACTGCATCGGCGGAACACTGCTGTCGATAGCGGCAGCCTCGCTCGCCGCCCACGCTGACGAGTCGCTCGCCTCCCTCACACTGCTCGCCGCGCAGACCGACTTCAGCGAGCCCGGCGAGCTCTCGGTGTTCATCACGCCGAGCCAGATCGCGATGCTCGAAGCCATGATGCACAAGTCGGGTGTGCTCGACAGCGAGCGCATGGGCGCGGCATTCGCGCTGCTGCGCTCGCGCGACCTCATGTGGACGCCGGCGGTCGAGCAGTACGTGCGCGGCGAGCGGCCCAAGCTGAACGATCTCATGGCCTGGAATGCGGACGGCACCCGCATGCCCTGGCGCATGCACAGCGAGTATCTCGAGCGGCTCTATCTGAAGAACGAGCTCGCCGCCGGAAGCTTCACCGTGAACGGCGAGACGGTGGACCTTGCGAGGATACGCCTGCCGATGTTCGTCGTCGGCACCGAGACCGATCACGTGGCGCCCTGGCGCTCGGTATACAAGGCCCGCGCCCTGACGCGCAGCGCCGACTACACCTTCCTGCTCACGAGCGGCGGGCACAACGCCGGCATCGTCAGTGGCCCGGTGCACCCCAAGCGCCGCCACCGCATGCTGACCTGGAAGAACACCACGAGCCGGCTGGACGCGGACGCGTGGCTGCACCGTGCGCCGGTATTCGAAGGCTCCTGGTGGCCGGCATGGGAGCGATGGCTGGCGGAGCACTCGGCCGCGCGACAGGTGCCGCCGCGTGCCCCGGGGCTCTATGTCGCCCAGGGAGCCTCCGCACCCGAGAACGCCCCGGGAAGCTACGTTCACGGCTAGTTGAGAGCGTGCGGCATGGACGCGTCGGCGAATAGGCGTTCTAATATTCCAATTCGAGAGCCTGATGAGGTGAAAGGAACAGGCCATGGCTGCCAAACGCATTGCATACGTCACCGGGGGCATGGGCGGTATCGGCACGGCGATCTGCCAGCGCCTGTGCAAGGAGGGCTATACGGTCATCGCCGGTTGCGGCCCGGGCTCGACCCGTAAGGATCGCTGGCTGGCGGAGATGCGCGCCGACGGCTGCGACATGCACGCCTCCGAGGGCAACGTCGCTGACTGGGATTCCACCAAGCGCGCCTTCGAGGTCGCACGCGCGGAGATCGGACCGATTGACATTCTGGTGAACAACGCCGGCATCACCCGCGATGGCACTTTCCAGAAGATGACCAACGAGCAATGGCACGCGGTCATCGAGACCAATCTCAATTCGCTGTTTCACGTCACCAAGCAGGTGATCGACGGCATGATCGAGCGCGGCTGGGGTCGCATCATCAACATCTCCTCGGTGAACGGCCAGAAGGGACAGTTCGGCCAGACCAACTACTCGACCGCCAAAGCCGGCATCCACGGCTTCACCATGGCGCTCGCACAGGAAGTGGCGGCGCGCGGCATCACGGTGAACACCGTATCGCCGGGTTACATCGGCACCGACATGGTGCGCGCCGTCAAGCCCGAGCGGCTCGAGAAGATCGTGAGCGCGATACCGGTCAAGCGGCTCGGCGAACCACACGAGATCGCCTCGATCGTCGCCTGGCTCGCGAGCGATGAGTCCGCCTTCGCCACCGGCGCGGATTTCTCCTTGAACGGCGGTCTGCACATGGGCTAGCGGCTGCGGGGCCGCGCACCGGAGTCTCGATCCGTGAGGGTCTGCGTCGTCGGCGCCGGCGCCATTGGCGGCTTCCTCGGCACACGCCTCGCGCTCGAGGGGAGCGCTCAGGTGTCGGCGCTGGCGCGTGGGGCGACGCTGCTCGCGCTGCGCACGGCGGGCTGGCGACTCGAGCAGGACGGAGTGCTCGCACGCGCTCCGATCGCGCAGGCGTCGGATGATCCGCGCGTGCTTGGTCCGCAGGACCTCGTCGTCATCGCAGTCAAGAGCCCGGCACTGCCGGCGCTCGCGCCCACCCTCGCGCCGCTCCTCGCGCCCGGCACCCTGGTGCTGCCGGCGATGAACGGCGTACCGTGGTGGTTCGGTGCCGGCATTCCCGCGATCGGCGAGCGACCGCTCGAGAGCGTCGACCCCGCAGGCCGCATCGCCGCCGCGATCCCCGCGACGCAGGTGATCGGCTGCGTCGTGCACGCGAGCGCGGCCACCGCAGCACCCGGAGTCACGCGGCATCGCATGGGGCGCGGGCTGATCGTCGGCGAGCCGAGCGGCGCGGAATCCGAGCGCGTGCGCAACTTGAGCACGCTGCTGCGTCGCGCCGGCTTCGAAGTGACCACCTCGCCGCGGATCCGTTACGACATCTGGTACAAGCTCTGGGGCAACATGACCATGAATCCGGTGTCGGCACTCACCGCGGCCACCGCCGACCGGCTGCTCGACGACGAACTGGTACGCGGCTTCTGCGCAGCCGCGATGCGCGAAGCCGCCGCGGTAGGCGCGCGCATCGGCTGTGACGTACGCGAGTCGGTGGAGGACCGCTTCGCGGTGACGCGCAGGCTCGGAGTGTTCAAGACCTCGATGCTGCAGGACGTCGAGGCACTGCGTCCCATCGAGCTCGACGCACTGGTCGGTGCGGTGCGCGAGATCGGCCAGCGCGTCGGTGTCGCGACGCCGAGCATCGATGCACTCTTCGGGCTCACGCGCCTCTTTGGGCGCGTGCACGGTCTTTATCCGCAGGCCTAGCCACCGCAGACAACAGCCTTCCCGCTCGCGCGGGCGCTGTGCCGAGAGAAGCGCACGCGATAACGGCGCGTAACGGCTGACGCGCCGCGCGCGCGCAAATGTAGCCAAATCCGCACGTCTCTCTATCGAGACATTTGCGATGCACGCAGCGCACGCGATGTACTGCGTGCCGGCTCGGCGCACTGAGCGCGGCGACGGCGGACGACACGCCGCCGCCGCTTTCGTTGCAGCAAGGGCCGATCCGTCGCAGGGAGTGGACACAAAATCCACCGGTCTCGGGAAGGCGAGACAGCGCGGTTGCCGGCGAGCCTTTTTGCTTGGGGTTTCGCCGTCATCCAGTCTCCGCGGTGCGGCCGATGGCCGCGGCGTGCAGATCAGACCGTGCCTCCCTGCGCCTACACAACTCATGGCAGGGGAAGCACAATGCATCGAGTATCCTTTTCCGCATCTGCACAGCTGCGGCGCCTCCTGATTCATACCGCGACGGTCGCCGTGCTCGCCACCACGGTGATCGCGCACGCCGCCGACGGACTCAAGATCTCTGGAACGCCGCCGACGAGCGCGCCCATCGGTAAGAGCTACTCCTTCACACCCACGGTATCCGACCCGTCGAAGCGGGCACTGACATTCAAGATCTGGAACAAGCCCTCGTGGGCGAGCTTCAGCGCCGGCAACGGTCGGCTCTCGGGTACGCCCGCCGCGGCCAACGTCGGCACGGCGACCAACGTCACGATCCTGGTCACCGACGGCGTGGTAACCGTGCAGCTGCCGTCCTTTTCGATCAAGACGAGCGCCACACTCGGAATCGCCGGCTCGCCGCCGACCGCCGCAACGGTCGGCAAGAGCTATTCCTTCACGCCGAGCCTCTCCGATCCTTCGAAAGTGGCCGTGCGCTTCGTCGTCTGGAACAAGCCCGCCTGGACGTCCTTCAGCACCAGCACCGGACAGCTCACCGGCACGCCGGCCGCAGCCAATGTCGGCACCACACCCAGCATCACCATTCTCGTGACCGACGGCGTCGACACCGCTGAGCTGAAGCCCTTCTCCATCAAGGTGAGCGGCGCGGCGACGAACGCCGACGTGCCGGTGATCAGTGGTACACCGGCCACCAGCGTGGCCGCCGGCAGCACCTACAAGTTCCAGCCCACCGCCAAGGACCCGGATGGCAAGACGCTGTCGTTCTCGGTGAAGAACAAGCCCGACTGGGCCGCCTTCAGCGTCTCCAGCGGACTTCTCGACGGCACACCGACGACTTCGCAGACCGGCACCTACAGCAATATCGTCATCAGCGCGAGCAACGGGCAGAACTCGAGCAACCTGCCGGCGTTCAGCGTGGTGGTGTCGAAAGCGCCGTCGACCGCCTCGACGGGTTCGGCGACGGTCGACTGGACACCACCGAGCGCGAACACCAACGGCACCAAGCTCACCGATCTTGCGGGCTTTCGCATCTACTACGGGACATCGCAGGGAAATCTCAGCCAGATGGTGCAGGTGGCGAGCGCGACGAAGACCAGCACCACGATC
>DATIZW010000144.1:0-7442 GCA_035516875.1 Steroidobacteraceae bacterium | reverse complement strand
CGGCGCGCGAGATTGTGGTGGACTGGCCGGCGGAGCTGGAATAGAAGGCTCCATGAAGATCGAGGTCGTGACGCTCTTTCCGCGCATGATCGCCGGAGCGCTCGAGTTCGGCATTCTGGGACGCGCCATCGCGCGGGGATTGCTGAGCGTCGGCACCGAGGACCCGCGTGCGCATGCGAGCGATGCGCACCGGACGGTGGATGATCGTCCTTACGGGGGCGGCCCGGGCATGGTGATGACGCCCGCACCGCTTCTGGCGGCGATCCGTGCGGCGCAGGCACGACTGCCTCCCGGCAGCCCGCGCGTGTACCTCACGGCGCAGGGCGAACCGTTTGGCCAGGCACAGGCCCGCGAGCTCGCGGCGCTCTCAGGAGTGCTGCTGGTGGCGGGTCGGTACGAAGGGATCGATGAGCGCGTTGTCGAGCTCGGCGTCGACCGCGAGCTCTCGGTGGGCGACTACGTGCTCTCGGGTGGTGAGCTGCCGGCGTTGACGATCATCGACGCGCTGGCGCGGCTGCTGCCGGGAGCGCTGGGCGATGAGCGCTCGAGCGAGGAGGACTCGTTCGCGCAGGGCCTGCTCGACTGGCCGCACTACACGCGGCCGGAAGTGTTCGAGGGCCGAGCGGTGCCGGCGGTGCTGTTGTCCGGCGATCACGCCGGGATCCGCCGTTGGCGCGTGGCGCAGGCGGTGGCCCGTACGGCGCTGCGCCGGCCGGGGCTGCTCACGAATCCTCGGCTCACGAGCGAGGTGCGGCAGGCCCTGGAGGAGTTCCGACGCGGTGGCGCGATCGCCGCCGCCCCGGCCGCGGGTGCGGCTGCAGGTGAAGATCGAGGTGAATGAACATGAGCAAGATAATCCAGGAAATCGAGAAGCAGCGCATGACCCGCGAGGTGCCGGAATTCAAGCCCGGCGATACCGTGGTCGTGCAGGTGAAGGTGGTCGAGGGCGACCGCGAGCGCGTGCAGGCCTATGAGGGCGTGGTGATCGCCAGGAGCAACCGCGGTCTCAACTCCTCCTTCACCGTGCGCAAGATCTCGCACGGCGAGGGCGTCGAACGCGTTTTCCAGACCTACAGCCCGGCGATCAGCGACATCACGGTCAAGCGCCGCGGTAACGTGCGCCGCGCCAAGCTCTACTATCTGCGCGACCTCTCGGGTAAGGCGGCGAGGATCGAGGAGAAGATCTGAGGAGGCTCACCGGGGCGCACCGCCCGCGCACGAGCTGCTTCAGGAGGCGCTTAGATCATGACGGTCCGCTCGTTCTTCTCGGGTCTGTGGCGCGGCCTCGATGGCCTGCGCAAGGGATTGCACCTGATCCTGCTGCTCGTGATCTTCGGCCTCCTGCTCGCGGTGCTGCGTGGCAGTGTGCCGCGCATTCCGGGGCGGGCGGCGCTGCTCGTGGTACCCGAGGGCCAGCTGGTCGAGCAGCTCTCCGGGGAGCCGCTCGACCGCGCGGTGCAGGAGGCACGGGGCGAGGAGCACGAGGAGACGCTGCTGTGGGATCTGACCGATTCGATCCGCGTCGCGGCCGGCGACGCGCGCATCCAGGTGCTGGCGCTCGACCTCGAGAAATTCGAGGGCGGCACGCAGCCGACGCTCGAGGAGCTCGCGCGCGCGCTGCGTGAGTTCCGCGCTGCCGGCAAGAAAGTGATCGCCTACGGAGTCGAGATCACGCAGGAGCGCTACTACCTGGCCGCCCAGGCCGACGAGATCTACCTCGATCCGATGGGCTTCGTGCTCATCGACGGCTACGACCGCTACCGCACCTACCTCAAGGAAGCGCTCGACAAGCTCGGCGTGGAGATCAATGTCTTTCGCGTCGGCACCTACAAGAGCGCGGTAGAGACCTTCACGCGTACCAATATGTCGCCCGAGGACCGCGAGGAGAGCCGCGCCTATCTCGGTGCAATGTGGAACAGCTACCAGGAGGCCGTGACGCGTGCCCGTAAGCTCCCCGCCGACGCGCTGGAGAAATATGTCGACGGGCTGGCGAAGACCGTGCCGGCAGCGAGCGGCGATGCGGCGCGGGTGGCGCTCGAGGCCGGGCTGGTCACCGCGGTCAAATCCCGGCTCGAGGCCGAGAAACGGCTGATCGGCATCGTCGGCCAGGACGATACCAGCGGCTCGTTCAAGTCGGTGCCGGTAGAGGACTACGTGCGCTACGCGCACGCCCAGAAAAAGCTGCAGGCCGACGGCAAGCCGCGCATCGGTGTCATCGTCGCCGAGGGCGAGATCCTCGACGGCGATCAGCCACCGGGGAGCATCGGCGGCGACTCGACCGCGCGGCTGATCCGCCAGGCGCGGCTCGACAAGGATGTGAAGGCGCTGGTGCTGCGGGTCGACAGCCCGGGCGGCAGCGTGCTGGCCTCCGAGCAGATCTACCGCGAGCTGAACGCGCTGCGTGCGGCAGGCAAGCCGCTCGTGATCTCCATGAGCGGCTACGCCGCCTCGGGGGGCTACTACATCTCGGCGCCCGCCGACGAGATCTGGGCGAGTCCGGCGACGATCACCGGCTCGATCGGCATCTTCGCCATCATCCCCACGTTCGACAAGACACTCGGCAAGATCGGCGTGAGTACCGACGGTGTCGGCACGACGCCGCTCTCGGGACAGCTGCGCATCGACCGGCCGCTCGGCACCGAGGCACGCACCCTGCTGCAGTCGCAGATCAACCGCGGCTACGACGAGTTTCTCGAGCGGGTCGCGTCGGGGCGCCGCAAGACACAGTCGCAGGTGGACGCCATCGCCCAGGGACACGTCTGGGCCGGCATCGATGCGCACCGCTTGGGTCTCGTCGATCAGCTCGGCTCCTTCGATGAGGCGCTCAAGGCGGCGGCGCGGCGCGCGAAGGTGACCGAATACGCCCCGCAGTTCATCGAGCCCGAGCTTACCTGGGCGCAGGCACTGGCGTTGGCGCTGCGCTCGGGCGTCGCGCGGCTGATGCTGCATGCGGGCCCGCAGGAGCTTGCGCTTGCACAGTTCGCCCGGCGCCTCGATCCGGTGACACGCGAGGCGCAGCAGCTCGCACGCTTCAGTGTGCCCAACCGGCTGTACGCCTACTGCTTCTGCGAGGTGCGCTGAGGGCCGCCGCGGCCGGGGAGCCGCTACGGCGCTAGAGCGTCGACCAGTCGAGAATTACCTTGCCGGACTTGCCCGAGCCCATCGTCTCGAAGCCCTTGACGTAGTCCTGCACGGCGAAATGGTGGGTGATGATCGGGTCGATCGTCAGCCCCGACTGCAGCATGCTCGCCATCTTGTACCAGGTCTCGAACATCTCGCGGCCGTAGATGCCCTTGAGGGTGAGGCCCTTGAAGATCACCTGGTTCCAGTCGATGGCCGTATCCTCGGGGGGAATGCCGAGAATGGCGATCGAGCCGCCATGATGCATGGTGCGCAGCATCTCGCGGAACGCCGCGGCGTTGCCTGACATCTCCAGGCCCACGTCGAAGCCCTCCTGCATGCCGAGTTCTTTCATGGTCTGATCGAGCGATTCGCGCTGCACGTTGATGGCGCGCGTCGCGCCCATCTTGCGCGCCAGCTCGAGGCGAAAGTCGTTGATGTCGGTCACCACCACGTAGCGCGCGCCGATGAAGCGGGCGATGGCGGTCGCCATGATGCCGATCGGGCCGGCCCCGGTGATGAGCACGTCCTCGCCGACCATGTTGAAAGCGAGCGCGGTGTGGGTGGCGTTGCCGAAGGGATCGAGGATCGCGGCGATGTCGTCGGGGATCGAGTCGGGAAGCTTGAAGGTGTTGTCCGCCGGAATCGCCAGGTACTCGGCGAAGGCCCCCGGCCGGTTGACGCCGACACCCACCGTGTTGCGGCACAGATGCCGCCGTCCCGCACGGCAGTTGCGGCAGTAACCGCAGGTAATGTGCCCCTCACCCGAGACGCGATCGCCCTTCTTCAGCCCCCGCACCTCGGAGCCGGCCTCGACGATGCGCCCGCAGTACTCGTGACCGACCGCCATCGGCACCGGAATGGTCCTCTGCGCCCAGGCGTCCCAGTTATAGATGTGCATATCGGTGCCGCAGATCGCGGTCTTGGCAATCTCGATGAGCACGTCGTTGGGTCCGACCTTGGGCTCGGGGATGTCCGCGAGCCAGATGCCGGGAGCTGCCTGCTGCTTGACCAGTGCTTTCATGCGTTCTCGGTTTATGAGGGCGTCGCGTGGCGTTTGTAAGAGCCGTGGCGTGCTCAGTGGATCACGCCCAGCTCGCGCCCGACGCCTGTGAAGGCCGCCACCGCCCGCTCGAGCTGCGCGCGCGTATGCGCGGCGGACATCTGGGTGCGGATGCGCGCCTGGCCCTTGGGCACGACCGGGTAGGAGAAGCCGATGACATAGACGCCGCGCTCGAGGAGTGCATCGGCCATACGCGCGGCGAGCGCCGCATCCCCGAGCATCACCGGGATGATCGGGTGCTCGCCGGGCCGGAGGGCAAAGCCGGCAGCGGCGAGCCCGGCACGGAAGAAGCGCGTGTTGTCGAACAACTGCTCGCGCAGTGCCGAGCTCTGCTCGAGGAGCTCGAGCACCGCGAGGCTCGCGGCGGCAACCACCGGCGGAATGCTGTTGGAGAAGAGATAGGGCCGCGAGCGCTGCCGCAGCCACTCGACGATCTCGCGTCGGGCGGCGACAAAGCCGCCGCTGCCGCCGCCGAGCGCCTTGCCGAGCGTACTGGTGAGGATGTCGACGCGCGCAGCGACGCCGCAATGCTCGGGCGTGCCGCGGCCGGTCGCGCCCATGAAGCCGGTGGCGTGCGAGTCGTCGACCATCACCAGCGCATCGTAACGCTCCGCCAGATCGCAGATCTCGCACAGCTTGGCGATGAAGCCGTCCATCGAGAACACGCCGTCGGTGGCAATGAGGCGCGTGCGCGCACCGCGCGCCTCCTTGAGGCAGTTCTCGAGCTCGGCCATGTCGCTGTTGGCGTAGCGGTAGCGCTGCGCCTTGCACAGGCGAATACCGTCGATGATGCTCGCGTGGTTCAGGGCATCGGAGATCACCGCGTCGCGCTCATCGAGCAGCGTCTCGAACAAGCCGCCGTTGGCGTCGAAGCACGAGGAGTAGAGGATCACGTCGTCGGCGCCGAAGTAGCGCGCCAGGCGCTGCTCGAGCGCCGTGTGGGTCTGCTGCGTGCCGCAGATGAAGCGCACCGAGGCCATGCCATAGCCGTACTCATCGAGCGCCGACTTCGCGGCCGCGCGCACCGCCGGGTGATTGGCGAGCCCGAGATAGTTGTTGGCGCACAGATTGATGACTTCGTGCCCGCCGACGCGCACCACGCCGCCCTGGGGGCTGCCGAGGACGCGCTCGCTTTTGTACAGGCCCTGCTCCCGCAACGCGGCGAGCTCAGTGCGCAGCCGCTCGATGACGCCCGTGTTCATGGGATGGAATTATACTCAAGCCCTCCGGCGAGGGCCGGCGGCCCGAGCGCGTTGCCCGGACCGGGTCGCGCGGCGCGGACCGCGTGCGGGTCGCATTTGAGCCCCGGGAGGTCGCCGCGAAGCATGACGTCGTCCGCGGCAGGTTGCACACTGCCGCGGTCGCCCCAAACAAGCGCCGTGGGCCGCCGACTGGCGCGCTCGCCGCCGCGGTGAAATGGCCCGCCGGGTGAGAGGTTCGAGGTCGTGACGCTCAGCGTATTTGACATCTTCAAGGTGGGTATCGGCCCGTCGAGCTCGCACACCATGGGGCCGATGCGCGCGGCCCGGGCGTTCGTCACGGCGCTCAGCGGCGCCGGGCTTCTCGAGGCGACGCAGGAGATCGCGGTGCGACTCTACGGCTCGCTCGCGCTTACCGGCGCCGGGCACGGCACCGATCGCGCGATACTCGCCGGCCTCGAAGGGGCCGAGCCCGAGACGGTCGATCCCGACAGCATCGAGCCGCTGCTCAGGCGCATCCGCTCGAGCGGCCGCATCTGCCTCCTCGGCGTGCATGAGATCGCGTTCGATGAGCCGATGCAGCTTCTGTTCATGCACCACGAGCGGCTGCCGCGGCATTCGAACGGCATGCGCTTCAGTGCGCTCGGCGCCGGACAGCAGCTGCTGCGCGAGGAGGATTACTACTCGATCGGCGGGGGCTTCATCGTGCGCGGTGATGAGAACGAGGCGCCCGAGGCGCACGCGCACGCTCCGCCCCCGTACGCCTTCAGCTCGGGCGAGGAGTTGCTGCGGCTGTGCCGCGAGCACGGACTCGAGATGTTCGAGCTGATGCTCGCCAACGAGCGCACCTGGGCGAGCGAGGCGCAGGTGCGCGAGAAGCTGCTGCACATCTGGAAGGTGATGCAGGGCTGTGTCGAGCGCGGCTTTCGTCAGTCGGGGCTGCTGCCCGGAGTGCTCAAGGTACGCCGCCGCGCGCCGCGGCTCTATCGCATGCTCACCGAGAGCCGCACGGCAAGCCCGCTCGATGTCATGGACTGGGTGAACGCCTACGCGCTCGCCGTTAACGAGGAGAACGCCGCGGGTGGCCGCGTGGTCACCGCGCCGACCAACGGCGCTGCTGGCATCGTGCCGGCGGTGTTGCATTACTACTGTCGCTTCGAGGCGGGTGCCAACGAAGAGGGCGTCATTCGTTTCCTCCTGGTCGCCGCCGCCATGGGTATGCTCTACAAGCGCAACGCCTCCATCTCCGGCGCGGAGATGGGCTGCCAGGGAGAGGTGGGCGTCGCCTGCTCGATGGCTGCCGCGGGTCTCGTCGCGGCGCTCCAGGGGACCAACGAGCAGATCGAGAACGCCGCCGAGATCGGCATGGAGCACAACCTCGGACTCACCTGCGATCCGGTGGCGGGACTGGTGCAGATCCCCTGCATCGAGCGCAACGCGATGGGCGCCGTCAAGGCGGTGAATGCGTCACGCCTCGCCATGCGCGGCGACGGCTCGCACAAGGTGTCGCTCGACCAGGTGATTGCCACCATGCGCCAGACGGGAGCCGACATGTCGACGATCTACAAGGAGACCTCGCAGGGCGGGCTCGCCGTCAACGTTCCGGAGTGCTGAGTCAGGGAGTGCTGAGCAGGCGCTCAGCCGAACAGTCCGAACAATCCCTTCGATGGCGACTCGCGGTGCACGTCCCGCACGGTGGCGGCGCCGATTGCGGTCCAGTGCGTGGTTTCGAAGCTGATCGAGCATACCGCCGCGGTCGCAAGTCCGCCGGCCTCACCCTGCGGCACCAGCAGCTGCACCAGCTCTGATACGCCGGGGTTGTGAGCGACCACCAGCAGATGCGCAACGCGCGGACCCGAGGCCTGGATGACTTTCAGCAGGTCCGCGGCGCTCGCGAGGTACAGCGCCTCCTCGCGCACCAGGCGCCGCGCCGGGATCGAGAGCTCGCGCGCCACGATCTCGGCCGTCTGCTGGGTGCGGCGCGCCGGACTCACCAGCATCAGGTCCGGGACGAGCTCGAGCTCGAGCAGCCGCCGCGCCATGGTCTCCGCCGCCGTGGC
>DATIZW010000143.1:0-9295 GCA_035516875.1 Steroidobacteraceae bacterium | reverse complement strand
GCCATGGCGCGCATGCCGGTGACGCTCGCAGACTGGGCGCAGGGCGCGCAGCTCTTCGAGGGACTCGGCAGCTTCCATCGCGCCGTGACCACGACCTCACCCGAGGCCCAACAGTATTTCGACCAGGGCATGCGCCTCCTGTGGGCGTTCAACCACGACGAGTCGACACGCTCCTTTGCCCGGGCGGCCGAGCTCGATCCGGCGTGTGCCGCCTGTTACTGGGGCGTTGCGCTCACCGTCGGACCGAACTACAACCTCCCGGCAATGGAGGAGCCGCGTGCGCGTGTCGCCGCCGAGGCGCTGCGGCGCGCGCAGGCAAATGCGGCACACGCTTCCGCGGTCGAGCAAGGCCTGATCGCGGCCCTGGCGACACGCTATCCGTCGGCGCAGCCGCTCGGGCCAGGAAACCTCCAGCAGGTGACGCAGGCCTACGCGGCGGCGATGCTCGAGCTGGCGCGGCGCTTCCCGCAGGACCTCGACGTGCAGACGCTGTGCGCGGAGGCCGAGATGAACGTGCACGCCTGGAAGCTATGGACGGCCGACGGGCAGCCCGCCGCCGGCACCGAGCAGATCCAGGCGCGCCTCGAGTCGGTCCTGCGCCGCGATCCGGGGCATCCCGGCGCGAACCACTACTACATCCACGTCATGGAGGCTTCGCCGCATCCGGAGAAGGCGCTCGCCTCGGCGCAGCGCCTGCGCGGCATGATGCCGGCGGCCGGGCACCTCGAGCACATGCCGGCGCACATCATGCAGCGCGTCGGTTATTACGAGGAGGCGGCCGAGGCGAACCGGCGGGGCATCGTGGCAGACCGGGCGTATCTCGCCGCTACCTCGCCGCCGGATTACTACGCGATGTATCTCGCGCACAATTACTCCTTCCTCGCATTCTCGGCAGCCATGGAGGGGCGCAAGGCCGAAACGCTCGCCGCGGTGCAGAGCGTGGTGTCGAGCGTGCCGCTCGACACGGTGCTCGCCATGGGAGAGTCGGGCTGGAATCTGGCGCAGCAGTACTCGGCGTTGGTGCGCTTCGGACTGTGGGACGAGGCGATCGCGCTCGGAGCGCCGGATGCACGGGCGCCGGGGCTCACCGCCGGGTACCTCTACAGCCGGGGCGTCGCGCTTGCGGCGCGCGGCCGTATCGAGGAAGCACGCGCGGCACTCGGGCAGTTGCAGCAACTCGCTGCCGCAGTTCCGGCGGATGCGCAAGCAGGCTTCAACACGCTGCACGACATTCTCGAGGTCGCCCAACCGATCGTGGCGGCACGCATCGCCGCGACCGAGCAGCGCAGCGATGCGGCGCTCGCGCTGCTGCGCCAGGCGGTAGCGGCGCAGGACAAGCTCGCATACAACGAGCCGGCGGACTGGTTCTTCCCGGCGCGCCACCTGCTCGGCGCACAGCTGCTGATCGCCGGGCGGCCTGCTGAGGCCGAGCACGTCTATCGCGACGACCTGCAGCGCAATCCCGCCAACGGCTGGGCGCTCTATGGTCTGGCGGCGGCGCTGCGCGCGCAGGGCAGGAGCGGCGAAGCGGCGCGCGTCACGCGCGAGTTCGCGGCCTCATGGCGACACGCGGACGTGCGCCTCGTGGCTTCGTCTTTCTGGTTCGCTGGCGCCGACACCACGAGCTGCGAATGCCAGCGCCAGGCCTCAAGCGAGCGGCAACCGCGTGGTGAACTTCTTGGTCCGCAGCACGAAACTCGTGTTGACTGAGCGCACCGCCTTGAGCTGCAGCAGCTGGGTCGCGAGAAAGTGCTCGTAGGCCTCGATGCCCGCGGCCACGATGCGCAGCAGGTAATCGTTGGCGCCGCTCATCGAGTGACACTCGAGCACCTCGGGGCGCTCGGTCACGAACTGATCGAACTGCCGCACCGACTCGGGATGGTGGTTCTCGAGCGAGACCACCGCGTAGGCGAGGATCGGTAGCCCGATGGCGGGCGCACGCAGCAGCGTCGCGTAGCCTTCGATGAAGCCCGCCTGCTCGAGTCGCCGCAGCCGCCGCCAGCACGGTGCCGCCGAGAGGCCCACGCGCTTGGCGAGATCCTGGTTGGAGATGCGCGCATCGGCCTGCAGCTCCTCGAGGATCCGCCGGTCGAGTCGATCGAGCGGGCGCGTGGTGCGGGTAGCGATGGGCTTCATGGGGCAAGAATATTGCCAAACGTGTGCCATATCTGGCAATCGAAGCAAGGTAATTGCGGTGGTGAGGGCATAGACTGCGCGCATTACTGGCGGAAGAAGCCCCATGCCTGCACGGGCCACTGCGATACCGGATTCCTCGCCTGAGGCCTCCCCCGCGTGGCAGCCCGACTGGCGGCGCGTGACCTCGCTCCTGCAGGCCTCGCGTGCCCTCGACGACATCGAAGAGACGCGCCTGCTGCCCGAGCGCAAGGTGCTCTATCAATTCTCCGCGCGCGGCCACGACCTCGCGCAGATCCTCCTCGGTCTGCAACTCACCGACGCCCACGACGGCGTGACCGTCTACTACCGCTCCCGTCCGCTCATGCTCGCGCTCGGCGTGAGCCTCGAGGACGCCGCCGCAGGTCCCCTCGCGCGCAGCGGCTCCTTCAGCGGGGGGCGTGACATCGGTGTGATCTTCAACCGCCCAGGTCACGGCGCAGCGACCGTGCTGCCCGCCTGCGGCGGCGTCGGGGCGCAGTACACGCCGGCCGCCGGCTGGGCGCAGGCGGTTCGCTATCGCCACGAGGCGCTCGCGGACCGCAGCTACGCGCACAGCATCGCCGTCGTCCTCGGCGGGGACGCATCCACCGCCACCAACGGCTTCTGGGCGGCGCTCAACGTCGCCACGACTCTCGCGCTGCCGATGCTCTTCTACATCGAGGACAATGCCTTCGGCATCTCCGTCCCCGCGCACCTGCAGACGCCCGGCGGCAACATCGCCGCCAACCTGCGTGCCTTCTCCGGGCTCGAGATCCTCGAAGGCGATGGCGGCGACCCGCGCGCGGCAGCGGCGCTCACGCACCGCGCGGTCACGCAGGTTCGCGAACGGCGCACGCCGGTGCTGCTGCGCCTGACGGTTCCGCGACTGTCGGGACATTCCGGCCAGGATACGCAGGCCTATAAGTCCGCCGCGACGCTCGACGCGGAGCGCGCACGCGACCCGCTTCCTCGGTTGCGCGAGTTCGTGGTGCCCGAGCGCATGTCGGAGGCAGAGTGGTCGCGCCTCGCGGGCGAGGCGCGCAGCGCCGTCGAGCAGGCCGTCAGGGCCGCGCTCGCGCGGCCGCCGCCCGCCGTTGAGGAGCTGACCAGCCACGTGTTCTCTGCTGCGGGCACGGCGCTCCAGGAGCAGGGGGGCGTCGCGCCCGAAGGACACGCTTTTGCGCCATCGAGCCGCGTGCCGCACCCGGAAGGCGCGCGCCTCAACATGCTCACCGCGATTCGCCGTACGCTCGATGTCGAGCTGGCGTCGAATCCGCGCATGGTGGTGTTCGGCGAGGACGTCGGACCGAAGGGCGGGGTACACGGCGCGACGCTCGGCCTGCAGGACAAGTACGGCGCGGCGCGCGTTTTCGACACCAGCCTGTCCGAGGAAGGCATCGTCGGCCGCGCCGTCGGCATGGCGCTCGCGGGGCTGCTGCCGGTGGCCGAGATCCAGTTCCGCAAGTATGCCGACTCTGCCGCAGAGCAGCTCAACGACTGCGGAACGCTGCGCTGGCGCACCCACAACCGCTTTGCTGCGCCGCTCGTGGTGCGCATGCCGGGCGGCTTCTTCAAGTGCGGTGATCCCTGGCACAGCCAGACCAACGAGGTCGCCTGGGTGCACGGCATCGGCTGGCAGGTCGCCGTGCCGTCGAACGCCGAGGATGCCGTCGGGCTGCTGCGTGCGGCGCTGCGCGGCAACGACCCGGTCATTTTCTTCGAGCATCGTGCCATGCTCGATGGCGCCTGGGCCCGTCGCCCCTACCCGGGAGATGCCTTCGTGGTGCCTTTCGGTGAGGCGCGCACCGTGCGCAGCGGCACCGAGCTCACCGTCGTCACCTGGGGCGCCATGGTCGAGCGCTGCGAGCAGGCGGCGCTGCGCTCGCACGTTGACGCGGAGGTGCTCGATCTGCGTACTCTCTCACCCTGGGACAAGGGGGCCGTGCGCGCATCCGTGGAAAAGACCCATCGCTGCCTGATCGTTCACGAGGACAACCTGAGCGCGGGCTTTGGGGCCGAGGTGGCCGCCACCCTGGCGCAGGAGAGCTTCTACAGCCTCGAAGCGCCGATCGAGCGGCTCGCCATGCCGGACGTGCCGAGCCCCCACAGCCCGGTGCTGCTCGAGGCGGCGGTCCCGGACGTCGCGCGCATCACGCAGGCCATTCAGCGCCTGGCGAGCGCGTGATCGCATGAGCGGGAGCCTCGAGATCCGGGCGCCGGCGGCCGAGGAGGCCGAAGGCACGCGCTCGCAGATCCTGCGCTGGCTCAAGCAGGTGGGCGACAGCGTCGACGAGAACGAGCCACTCATCGAGATCGAAACCGACAAGGTGACGGTGGAAGTCGCCTCGCCCGGCGCGGGGGTGCTGCGGGAGATCCTGAGGCACGAGCAGGAGGAGATCACGCCCGGGGAGCTGCTGGGACGCCTCGAACCGGGCGCAGCCGCGGTGGTCGCGACAACTGCGCGGGCGCCCGCGGGCGCTGCGGGGCAGGGGAGCCCGGTACGGCCGATCGCCGCCGCGGCGGCCGTGACGCGGGTCGCGCCGGGCGTCGCGGAAAGTCCGCTCAGCCCGGCGGTGCGCCGCCTGCTCGCCGAGCACGGGCTCGAGGCGGGCGCGGTGCGCGGCAGCGGCCCGCACGGCCGCATCACGGTCGAGGACGTATTGCGGGCGGCCGCGGACAGCGGCGCCACGCCGCTCGCGGAAGCGCCCGCGGCGGCTGGCGCGGCGGCCGCCGCGCCGGCCGCGCGCTTGCCGGAGCTCGCCACCGGCATCCGGCGCATCCCACACACGGCCGTGCGCCGCCGGATCGCTGAGCACATGGTGCAGAGCCTCCTGCATACGGCGCCGCACGTGACGACGGTGTTCGAGGCCGACATGGCCGCGGTGCTCGAGGATCGCGCCCGCCAGCGCGAGGCATTCGCGCGTCACGGCGTGCCGCTCACGCTGAGCGCGTACTTCGTACGCGCCGCGGTGGCGGCGATCCGCGCCGTGCCCGAGGCCAACAGCCGCTGGACCGAGAGCGCACTCGAGATCTACGAGCCGATCCACATCGGCATGGGCACCGCGGTCGAGGGCACGGGACTCGTCGTGCCGGTGCTGCGCGATGCCGAGAAGCGCGACCTCCTCGACACCGCGCGCGGCCTGGACGATCTGGTGCGGCGCGCCCGCAGCGGACAGCTCACCCCGGCCGACGTGCGCGGCGGCACCTTCACCATTTCCAACCATGGCGTGAGCGGGAGCCTGCTCGCCGCGCCGATCATCATCAACCAGCCGCAGTCGGCGATTCTCGGCATCGGCAAGCTCGAGAAGCGGGCCGTGGTTCTCGAGGAGGGGGACGAGGAGAAGATCGCCGTGCAGCCGCGCTGCTACGTCACGCTCACCCTCGATCATCGGGTGATGGACGGCCATCAGGCGAATCACTTCATGCGGGTCTTCGTGCAGTCGCTCGCGACGCTGGCTGGCATCGCCGCATGAGGCGGCACCGTGTCCGCGCCGCCGCGAACCGTCGAGCCTGAGCCGATCGAGCCGTGATGCGCGCTCAGCGCACTGCGATACCGCCGAAGCGCGCGCGCGTTGCCGCGGTGGCGGCGGGCAGTGGCCGATGCAGCCGCCGCGCGGCGCCGCCGAGATGGCGCTCGGCGGCGACGAACACGCGCGCGTAAAGCCTGCGGCACAACCGATAGGCGGCGGCACCGACCCAGTCCGAGGGCAAGAGCGCCGGTGGCAGCAGGGGGTCCTGCAGGTGGATCTTGCGGTACTCGTGGATGAGAAGCGTGCGCACCACGAACGCCACCTCGTCAGGGATGGCGGCCGTCGCGAGTGCCGCCTCGAGCGGGGCGAAGGCGCGGAGAAAGCGCCGGTAACGGCGCGAGAGCTCACCGAGGTCCCAGCCGCGCGCTGCGAGGCGGCGATCGCCCGCAAGGTCGTGACTCCTGCTCTCGAGCAGCAGCGCCGTGCGGGCGCCGGGGACGCGGCGCAGCGCGCGGCGCGCCCGGCGCAACGGACTCGCCGGATGCGCGAAGAGCAGCGGCGTCAGCTGCCCGAACCCGAGCCACCTGAGCTCGCCGCGCACCTCATCGAGCTGCCGGGCGCTGCGCGCGCGCAGCAGCACCAGCGTCCACGCACCGTCCCAGCGCTGCGGGTTCGCCGCGTAAATGCGCCGGGTCGCCTCGGCGAAGCGCGCCGCTCCGCCGCGCGTCAGCCGGTATTCGCTGCGCCGCCCGGAACGGCGCGCGGTGAGCCAGCCGTCGCGGGCGAGGCGCGCCACCGAGGTGCGCACCAGGCGCTCGGTGAGGCCGAACGGCGCGGCGAGCCGTATCAGGCTGCCGAGCGTAACCGCCCCGCCGCGCGCGGCGATGGCGTCGCCGAACAGCGTGATGAGCAGCGAGCCGCCGCGCAGCGGGCGCTGGGCGCGGAAGCGCTGCAGCACGCGGCTCACCGGCGCGGGCAGCGGGCTCGCCTTGCGTTTCATGGGGTTGAAATTGTGACACAGGAAATGCACCTGCATGTGATAGTCTTGTATCACATTGACCACGGGCGCGGATTGCGCGCAATCCACATGTACACCCAGGCACTCGATACCCATGGCAAGGAGCCGGTGCCGGCCGCGGCCGGCGAGAGCGGCGGTCTCGCCGCGCGTTTCCAGGCGCGCATCGATGCCGAGGAGAAGATCGAGCCGAAGGACTGGATGCCGGAGGCCTATCGCCACACGCTCATCCGCCAGATCTCGCAGCATGCCCATTCCGAGATCGTCGGCATGCTGCCGGAAGGCAACTGGATCACGCGCGCGCCGACGCTGCGACGCAAGGCCGTGCTGATCGCCAAGGTGCAGGACGAGGGCGGTCACGGCATGTATCTCTACAGCGCCGCCGAGACGCTCGGGATAGCCCGCGAGGAGATGCTGGCGCAGCTGCTCTCGGGCGCCGCCCGCTACTCGAGCATCTTCAACTACCCGACTCTCACCTGGGCGGACGTCGGCGCCATCGGCTGGCTGGTCGATGGCGCGGCGATCATGAACCAGATCCCCATCTGCCGCTGTTCCTACGGACCGTACGCCCGCGCCATGGTGCGCATCTGCAAGGAGGAGAGCTTTCACCAGCGCCAGGGGTTCGAGATCATGCTGACGCTCGCGCAGGGCAGCCCGGCGCAGCGCGCCATGGCGCAGGATGCGCTCAACCGCTGGTGGTGGCCATCGCTCATGATGTTCGGGCCGAGCGATGCCGACTCCAAACACACCGCGCAGTCGATGCGCTGGAAGATCAAGCGCTTCAGCAACGACGAGCTGCGACAGAAATTCATCGACATCACGGTGCCGCAGGCGCACTTCCTCGGTCTCACCATTCCCGACGACGCGCTGTGCTGGGACGAGGCGACGCAGCATTACCAGGTGGGGCCGATCGACTGGAGCGAATTCCAGGCGGTGCTCAAGGGTGACGGTCCCTGCAACCACGAGCGCATCGAGGCGCGGCGCGCCGCGCACGAGGCGGGACGCTGGGTGCGCGAGGCGGCCGCGGCGCACGCCGCCAGGGAGCGCGCGCGTGCCACGCGCGCCGCATAGACGGGAGCAGCACATGAGCGACGACTGGCCGCTGTTCGAAGTGTTCATCCGCTCGCGCGCCGGGCTCGAGCACAAGCACGTCGGCAGCGTGCACGCCGCCGATGCGCGCATGGCGATCGAGCACGCCCGCGATGTCTACACGCGCCGCCAGGAAGGGGTGAGCATCTGGGTGGTGCGCTCGGCGGACATCAGTGCCTCGGACCCGGAGGAGGCGGAGGCCCTCTTCGAGCCGGCGCGCGACAAGGTGTATCGCCATCCCACCTTCTACGTGATTCCCGAGGAGGTGAAGAACCTGTGAGCGCAGCGTTCCCGGGCGGCAACGATCGCGCGCAGCACGAGGCGCAGCTGCGCTACGTGCTGCGCCTCGCCGACACTGCGCTGGTGCTCGGGCAGCGCCTGTCGGCATGGATCGGTCATGCGCCGGCGCTCGAGGAGGATCTCGGGCTTGCCAACCTCGCGCTCGATCTGATCGGACAGGCGCGGCTGCTGCTCGCCTACGCCGGCGAGCTCGAAGGGCGCGGGCGGGACGAGGATGCGCTCGCGTTCTTGCGCGACGCCCCTGAGTTCGCCAACCTCACCCTCGCCGAGCAGCCGAACGGTGACTTCGGGCACACCCTGGTGCGGCAATGGCTGATCGACACCTGGCAGCTCGAGATCTACCAGGGCCTTACCACCTCGCGTGATACGCGCCTCGCGGCCATCGCGGCCAAGGCGCTCAAGGAGACGCGTTACCACCACCGCTTCAGCAGCGGCTGGCTGGCGCGGCTCGGCGACGGCACGGAAGAGAGTCACGCCCGCGTTCAGGGCGCGCTCGATGAGCTGTGGCGCTTCACCGCGGAGCTCTTCACCCCCGATGAGATCGACGAGCGCATGCACGCGGCAGGGATCGCCCCGGCGCTCCCGGAGCTCGCGCTCGGCTGGTCCGCACGGGTCGATCAGGATCTCGCCGTGGCGACGCTGCACCGTCCGGCCACGCCGCCCTATCCCTGGCACGGCAAGCGCGGGGTTCACAGCGAGCACCTCGGGCACCTGCTCGGCGAGATGCAGCACCTGCAGCGCACCTACCCCGGCGCGCAGTGGTGAGGGCGGACGTGTCGGTCGCAGCCGAGCCGAGCACGCACGAGCAACGTATATGGGAGTTGCTCCGCGGCGTGGCCGACCCTGAGATCCCGGTGCTGAGCATCGTCGATCTCGGCATCGTGCGGCACGTGCGCAGCGCGCCCGACGGGCGAGTGCACGTCGGTCTCACGCCGACCTACTCGGGCTGTCCCGCGACCGAGGTCATCCGCGCCACGGTGCGCACGGCACTCGCTGCGGCGGGGTACCACGAGGCGCTGCTCGAGGAGGTGCTGTCGCCGCCGTGGAGCAGCGACTGGCTGACGGCGGAGGGACGGCGCAAGCTCAAGGAGTTCGGCATTGCGCCACCCGAGACGGCGGTGTCGACGCCGAGGCAGCTCATCGCACCGCCCGTGACCTGCCCGCGCTGCGGCAGCCGCGCGACCGAGCGGCTGAGCGAATTCGGCTCGACGCCCTGCAAGGCGCACTATCGCTGCCGCGAGTGCCGCGAGCCTTTCGACTACTTCAA
>DATIZW010000142.1:0-5049 GCA_035516875.1 Steroidobacteraceae bacterium | reverse complement strand
ACTGAATGGCCGAGCCGATGCGGCTCCACATCGGGCCGCCGGAGCGGCCCCAATCCCAATTGAACCAGATCCGGGTCGCCTTGCCGACCAGGTTCTCTTCCGGGACATAACCCCACATGCGCCCGTCGTCGCTGTTGTCGCGGTTGTCGCCCATCATCAGATAATGCCCCGGCGGCACGTCGCCGACAAACCGGGCTGCGCGCGAACTCCCCGGTGCATCCTCGTCGCCACAGACGAAGCCGCGCACGCCGCTCCTTTTGCAGGCCGGCAGCACCGGAGAACGGTCGAGCGCCACCGGACAGAAGATCGCCTCGTGCTCATGGCCGCCGAGCTTCTCGTGGGCGAGCGACATGTTGACGTAGCAGCCGTCGTTGTAGCGGCGGGGGCCGACGTAGAACGGCACCGGCGTGCCGTTGATGACGATCAGATTGTCGTGCACCTCCACGTGGTCGCCCGGCAGCCCGACGAGCCGCTTGATGAAGTTGGTCGAGGGATCGAGCGGATAGCGGAACACCACCACGTCACCGCGCTGCGGCTCGCCCACCTTGACGATCTTCCTGTTCAGCACCGGCAGCCGCAGCCCGTAGGCGTACTTGTTGACGATGATGAAGTCGCCATCGAGCAGCGTCGGCATCATGGAATCGGAAGGAATGCGGAACGGCTCGAAGACGAACGAGCGCAGCAGCAGCACCACCAGCGCCACCGGAAAGAAGCTGCGGGCGTAGTCCACCGTGCCCGGCTCGGCGAGCGCATCGCTGCGGCCCGCAGCCTGCGCCGCGGCGAGGCGCCGCGGCCGCAGCAACAGTGCATCCATCCCCCACACCACCCCGGTGAGCGCCGTGATGAGCAGCAGCACGGCGCTGAAATCGAGCCGCTCGGCGACCAGCAGCCGCACCACTGCGCAGGCGATGAGCACCGGCAGCGCCGTGTAGAGGAAAGCCATCAGCGGCGCATCGCGCGGCGGGGCAGGCGCGGCCGTGCCGGCACCGGCCGCGCTGAGCGCGCGGCGCGGGCGCAGGAACCAGTCGTCGACGATGCACACCAGCGATACCGGCAGCGCCAGCCACGACAGCAAGGTAATGATCGGCATCAGGGACTGTAGCATTGCGTAACCCTAGTGTTTGCGGCCGACCTGCAGCACCGCGAGGAATGCCTCCTGCGGGATCTCGACGTGACCTAACTGCTTCATGCGCTTCTTGCCTTCCTTCTGCTTCTCGAGGAGCTTGCGCTTGCGGGTGACGTCGCCGCCGTAACACTTGGCGAGCACGTTCTTGCGCAGCGCCTTGACCGTGGCGCGCGCAATGATCGCGCTGCCGATGGCCGCCTGCACCGCCACCTCGAACATCTGCCGCGGAATCAGCTCCTGCATCTTGTCGACCAGTTCGCGGCCGCGCTGATAGGCACTTTCGCGGTGCACGATGATCGACAGCGCGTCGACCTTGTCGCCATTGATGAGGATGTCGAGCTTCACCAGCGGCGCCGCCTCGAAGTGGCTGAACTCGTAGTCGAACGAGGCATAGCCGCGGCTCACCGATTTCAGGCGATCGAAGAAATCGAGTACCACTTCCGCGAGCGGCAGGTCGTACTGCAGCGCCACCTGGCTGCCGAGGTACTGCATCTTGCGCTGGGTGCCGCGCTTGTCGTTGCACAGCTTGAGCACCGCGCCGACGTGATCGGGCGGCACCAGGATGTTGGCCACGATGATCGGCTCGCGGATCTCCTCGATATCGCCGACCGCCGGGAGCTTGGCCGGATTGTCGACGTACTCTATGCTGCCGTCACGCGTTGCCACCTCGTAGACCACGGTGGGCGCGCTGGTCACGAGCTCGAGCTCGTACTCGCGCTCGAGCCGCTCCTGCACGATGTCCATGTGCAGCAGGCCGAGGAACCCGCAGCGAAAACCGAAGCCGAGCGCACCAGAGACTTCCGGCTCGTAGTGCAGCGCCGAGTCGTTGAGGCGCAGCTTGGCGAGCGCATCGCGGAACTTCTCGTAGTCCTCGGAGTTCACCGGAAAGAGTCCGGCGAACACCCGCGGCTTGATCTGTTTGAAGCCGGGCAGCGGGCTTGCGGCCGGACGGTTCTCCAGCGTGATGGTATCGCCGACCGGCGCGCCGTCGATCTCCTTGATGCCCGCGACCACGAAGCCGACGTCGCCGGCGGCCAGCTCGTTCTCCACCACCGGTTTCGGCGTAAAGCGCCCGAGCCGGTCGACGAAGTAACTGCGCCCGGTGGACACCACGCGGATCTTGTCGCCGCTGCGGAACGCGCCGTTCATGACGCGCACCAGCGACACGACGCCGACGTAGTTGTCGAACCAGGAGTCGATGATCAGCGCCTGCAGCGGCGCCTCGCTCGAGCCGCGCGGCGCCGGAATCCGCCGGATGATCGTCTCGAGGAGCTCCGGCACCCCGGCGCCGGTCTTGGCGCTGACGCAGGCCGCATCGCTGGCCTCGATGCCGATGATCTCCTCGATTTCGCGGCTCACCCGCTCGACGTCGGCCGAGGGCAGGTCGATCTTGTTGATGACCGGCAGCACCTCCAGGCCCTGCTCGATGGCGGTATAGCAGTTGGCGACGCTCTGCGCCTCGACGCCCTGCGAGGCGTCCACCACCAGCAGCGCCCCATCGCAGGCGGCCAGCGAACGCGACACCTCGTAGGAGAAGTCCACGTGACCGGGCGTGTCGATCATGTTGAGCTGGTAGCGCTCACCGTCGCGCGCGCTGTAGTGGAGCGTGACGCTCTGCGCCTTGATGGTGATCCCGCGCTCGCGCTCGAGCTCCATCGAGTCGAGCACCTGCTCGTGCATCTCGCGGTCCGCCAGGCCCCCGCACAGCTGGATGAAGCGGTCCGCGAGGGTCGATTTACCGTGGTCGACGTGCGCGATGATGGAGAAGTTACGTATGTGCCGCATGAATCCGCTGACTGCTGCCGCGTGTTGCCGCGCCTTCGAGTCAGGCGGCGGGGGCGGATTATAGGGAAGTTCGCTACTTCCCGCGCCGGAAGTCCGCCGGCGGCGAGCGCGCAGGCGTCTCCCGCAGCAGCCGCTCGAGTTCCGGCCCGTCAAGGCGATGGCGGCAGACCACCGTGCCGTCGAGCAGCAGCACCGGGACGTCGAGCCCGTGGCGACGCTGCAGCAGCGGATCGGCGTCCACGTCGACAACCTCGAGCGGCGGCAGCGACACGCGCGCACCGAGCGCAGCGAGCGCGGCGAGCATCTCCTCGCACAGTTCGCAGTCGCGACGCTGCACGACCGTGAGACGCGGCGTGGCCAACGTGTTCAGCGCGGGGCCGAAGAATCGGGGGCTACCGGCTGCTGCGACGCCTTGACCTGCGTGGCGATGAACTGCACGGTGGCCGGCGGGACCTCACCGACCGCCGTGATCTTGTGACCGTCGACGACGGTCGAGAACGCGGACGAGGAGCCGACGGTGGCCGACTGGGGCACGGATGAACTCGCAGAAGGCGCCGGCTGCCTTTCGACGAACACCGACACGGAGGCAAAGCCGTCGGTGAAGACGATGTGGTCGACCGGGTTGGTCGAGCCGGGCAGTGTCTGCGCCGAGCGCACCGTCAGGCGGAAGCCCGGCGGGAGCCGCATGGCATTCCAGGCGAGCCGTGCGGCGGCGGTGGGCATCACCGGATCATTGCGCAGCCACCGAAAGCCCTCGGTGGACACCTCCGGCCGGAAGGCGCTGTCCGGAATGTGTGACGGCAGCGCGAGGCTCGCAAATACAATCTGCTCGATCACGTGTCCGCGGGGGTCGCACAGCTGCGTCTTCAGCGGCATGGCGGTGGCATCGTCGATCCACAGCCGGTAGCCGTAGCGGTACTCATCGCGCGGGGAGACGCTGATCACGTGCGTGTCGCGGCGGTTGAGGCGCGTGTGGCCGATCTCGCGGATGTCGTAGAAGGTCTCGGTCTGGTCATTTACGGTGGGGAAGCCGACCAGGGATTGCTGCGCAGGGCGCTGCTCCACCAGCACCGTGCGCTTATCCGGCAGGTAGCAGCTGAGCGCGGCCCCGGTGCGGATGAATTCGCGGCCCGAGCCATCGAGCGACACCAGCCGCTCGGAGACCATGCCGTCCTGCACGCGGTGGATGATGCGCAGCATCTCCACGCGCCCGCCCTGCCAATGCGAGAAGGTGCCGTCGTAGTTGCGCGTGGTGAGCGCCCCGTTCATCCGCTCGAGCCACTGCGTGGGTACCGTTTCGTGCTTGCTCTTCGCCGCCGCCGGCTCCTCTGCCAGCGCGGGACTGGCGGCCACCGCACAGGCGAGCGCAACGCTCAGCAGCGAGCGGCTACTGCGCAGCGCGCTTGACATCGTCGAGCACTTCCTCGGGGCCGGTGCCGCCTGGCTCGCTTGCCATGAAGGCCGACAGCAGGTTGCGCCGGGCCACGGGCGTGGAAAACATGCTGTGTGCGACGACGTAATTGGCGAGCTCGGTGCTCGGTACGACCACCGGCGCCAGAACCTGGGGGCGCGGTACCACGTAACTCTCGCCCGGGCGGGCGGCCGAGCCGGTGCTCGCCTTGACCACCGCGGCACCGGGCAGCGCCGGCGACACCGCGGCGAGTGCGGCGGGGGGCTTTCCAGGCAGCGGTAGCTGCGCGCGCAGCCAGAGAATCGAGACAGCGGCGACGCCCGCGGCGAGCCCCGTGGCAGCCACGGGTTGCCACCAGCGCAGCCCACCCCGGCGCACCACGCGCCCCGTGCCGCCGCTGCCGAGGGAGGGCTCGGCGACCAGCACCGCGCTCACGCGTCCGGCGAGCGGCGCATTGAGCCGCACGCCACGCTCGGCGCGGATGACAGCCCCCATCACCGCGTAGCGGCCCCAGCGGGCCTTCAGCTGCTCGTCACGCGACAGCCGTCGCGCCAGCAGCTCGCATTCCGCGGTCGGCAGCTCGTCATCGAACATTGCCGACAACTGACTATCGAGTTCTTCGTTCATCCGAGCTCCTCCGCGCGTCCGAGGCCGCCTTCGAACACCTCCCGCAAGCGGCGGTCGATGGCCTCGCGCGCCCTGAAGATACGCGACCGCACGGTGCCCA
>DATIZW010000141.1:0-2242 GCA_035516875.1 Steroidobacteraceae bacterium | reverse complement strand
CGCCCCCTGCGCGGAGAAGCTCACGTGGGTCAATGAATCGCTGCAGGCGCGGGAACGGTTGCTCACGGCGTCCGCTCGTGCGAGCCGCCTGCTGCTCGAGGCACCGGACGTGCGGGCCGCCATCCCCGGGGTGCTCGGCCTTCTCGGCGAGGCCGCACACGTCGATCGCGTCAATCTCATGCAGACCCGCACCGGCCCGAACGGCGAGCCGCTTCTCGTCGTGATGAGCGAGTGGACCGCCGAAGGTGTGACCCCGTCGCTCCTCGAGACGACGCCGTGCACCTGCGACGAGCGCAACTACGCGGCGGTGTGCGCGGAGCTGCGCGCCGGGCGCAGCGTCTGCTTCAGCAAGGGCGAGATCTCCACCGGCAGTGCCTACTCGGCGATCGAAGGCCTCGGCACGAAGAACAAGGCGCTCGTGCCGATCTTCGTCGCCGGGGAATTCATCGGCGTGGTCGGCTTCGACAATACCCGCCAGCACCGCGCCATCGAGTCATCCGAGCTGGCCGCGCTCGAGACCGCCGCCGGCGTGATCGGGGCCGCGCTGCACCGCGAGCGGCTGCTCGAGGAAATGCGGCGCGAGCGCGAGCACGCCGCCGAGGAGCGGGTGGCCGAGCTCGCCAAGGCAAACGCCGTCATCCGCGGCAACCTCGAGCGGCTGGCTGGCGAGACCGATTTGCACAGTTTCATGGGCCACATGCTGCTCGAGGCAACGCGTCAGTTCGACGCGATCTCCGGGGCGGTCGTGGTGCTCAAGGACTCCATGCAG
The DNA here is from genome assembly GCA_035516875.1 of Steroidobacteraceae bacterium. Classification (GTDB taxonomy): domain Bacteria; phylum Pseudomonadota; class Gammaproteobacteria; order Steroidobacterales; family Steroidobacteraceae; genus 13-2-20CM-66-19. The sequence goes on along the minus strand of DATIZW010000141.1, from coordinate 1,473 downwards.
GAATGGCGCATCGTCGCCCACGTGCGCGAGGGCCAGCTCGCCCCGGCGCCGTACGCAACCTGCGTGCCCGTGGCCGGCTCGGTGTTCACCACACGCCTCGGCGACCTGCGCGAGCCGCTCTACCTGAACGTCTCCACACAGCAGCACGAGATCTGGCCGGGAGTGCTGGCGTTTCACCGCCGCGTCGGCGCGGTAGGCACGGTGTTCTACCCGCTCGTGTTCGGCGCGCGCAGCGTCGGCTTTCTCGTCATGAGCTTCCAGCGTGAGGCCGAGGACGTGAAACGCAGCGAGCTGCTGGTGGCGCTCGCCCAGCAGGCCACGCTCGCGGTGCAGCTCACCCGCCTGGCCTACTCCGCGAAGGAAGCCGCCGTACTCATGGAGCGCACACGCATCGGCCAGGAGATTCACGACGGTCTGGCGCAGGCCTTTACCGGCATCCTGCTGCAGCTTGGGGCCGTCGAAGAATTTCCCTCCTGCCGCAAGCGCGGCTCCGAGCTCGCCATCACACTGTCGCGCATCCGCGAGCTCGCGCGCGATGGGCTCGCCGAAGCGCGTCGCTCGGTGATGGCGCTGCGGCTCGACCAGACCCGCCGGGCGGGCCTCGAGCTGGCGCTGCGCCAGCTCGCCGAGCGCTCCACTGTGCCGGGCGGTGTGAGCTGCACCTTCGAAGGGGACAGCATCACCACCGGGTTGCGACCCGAGCACGAGCACGAGCTGCTGCGTATTGCGCAGGAAGCCGTCAGCAACGCCGTGCGTCATGCGCGGCCGCATGCCGTGCGCATCACCATGACGGACGAGACTGCGCACTGGACGCTCGCGGTGGCCGACGACGGTGACGGTATGCAGCAGAGCCCTGAGCTCTCGGCACGACAGGGCTTTGGGCTTTCGAGCATGCGTCAGCGTGCCGGCGCGATCGGCGGGGAATGGCAGATCGAAAGCCGCCCTGGCCGCGGCACGCGCGTCAGCGTGCGCATGCTGAAACGGGCCTCGTAAGTGGCGGCAGTCATGAAGGCCCGCATCCGCGTCGTGCTCGCCGATGATCACCCGGTGGTACGGGACGGCCTGGCGGCGATGGTCAACCAGCAGGCCGACATGGAAGTCGTGGCGGAGGCCGGCGACGGGGACGAGGCGATCGCGCTCTACGAGCAGTACCGGCCTGACGTGATGGTGCTGGACCTGCGCATGCCCAAGCGCGATGGCGTGGCGGTCGTGCAGCGGGTGCTCGAGTTGAATCCCAAGGCCTGCATCCTCGTCATGACGACCTACGACGGCGACGAGGACATCTTCCAGTGCCTCTCGCAGGGTGCCAAGGGCTACCTGCTGAAGGATGCCCCGCGGCAGGAGATCCTCTCGGCGATTCGCGCGGTGAGCGAGGATCGCCCTTATACCTCGACGACGGTGGCCGCCAAGGCGCTGCAGCGCATGGCCAAGCCGAGCCTCACGCAACGCGAGCTGGACGTGCTGCAGCTCGTC
>DATIZW010000140.1:0-3086 GCA_035516875.1 Steroidobacteraceae bacterium | reverse complement strand
GTCTGCGGAGGCTGCGCTCTGCAGCACCTCGCCCCCGCGGCGCAACTCGCGGCGAAGGATGCCGAGCTGCGCGAGACGCTCGCCCGCGTGGCGCGCGTCGCCCCGTTGCACTGGCTCGACCCGCTTACCGGGCCGACCTGGAGTTATCGCCGCCGCGCGCGCCTCGGCGCCCGCTTCGTGCGCAAGAAGGGCTGCGTCGTGGTGGGCTTTCGCGAACGCGCCGCACCCTACGTGGCACAGCTCGCGCACTGCGACGTGCTCGCCCCTCCGGCAGGCGAGCTGATCGCGCCGCTCGCGGCGATGCTGACGGAGCTCGGTATCCGCGAGCAGCTGCCGCAGATCGAGGTTGCGGTGGCCGACAACGCCACCGCGTTGGTACTGCGGGTACTGGCGCCACCGCCGCCGGCCGATCTCGCGCGGCTCGCGGCGTTCGCCGCAGCGCATGGCGTGCGGTTCTACCTGCAGCCCGGCGGGCTCGACTCGGTGTGCGAGCTCGGTGTGGCCGGGGCGCCGCTGCGCTATGCGCTGCCACGCTTTGGTCTGGAGCTCGAGTTCGCACCCACCGACTTCATCCAGGTCAATGGTGCGGTCAACGAGGCGCTGGTCGTGCGCGCGCTCGAGCTACTCGATCTCAGTCCCAGCAGCGCGGTGCTCGACCTGTTTTGCGGCATCGGCAACTTCACACTGCCGCTCGCCCGCGCCGCCCGTGCCGCGGTGGGGGTGGAAGGCGAGCGGGCACTCCTCGCGCGCGCCCGCGCCAACGCCGCGCTCAACGGCGTCGGCAATGCCACGTTCCATGCGGCCGACCTCGCCAACCCCCCGTCGATGGACCTGCCGTGGCTGCGCGAGCGCTACAGCCACGTGTTGCTCGACCCGCCGCGCAGCGGAGCGCGCGCCGTGCTGGGGGCGCTCGCTGAGCTTGCGCCGCAGCGTCTCCTGTATATTTCCTGCCATCCGGGCAGCCTCGCCCGCGATCTGGGGGTGTTGGTGCACGAGCACGGCTTTACGCTCGAGGCGGCCGGCGTGGTCGACATGTTCCCGCACACCGCGCACGTCGAATCGCTCGCGCTGCTCACGCTCGCCGGCAGCCGTGCCGGTCGCAGGTCGCTTCCCGGATGAGTCTCGGCCCGCTGATGATCGATCTCGCGGGGACTGAGGTCCTTGCTGAGGAGCGCGAGCTGCTGCGCCATCCGCTCGTCGGCGGTGTGATCCTGTTCACGCGCAATTACGTCGATCCCGAGCAGCTCACGCAGCTGGTGAGCGCCATCCACGCCGCACGCTCACCCCCGCTCATCGTGGCGGTGGACCAGGAGGGCGGGCGGGTCCAGCGCTTCCGCCCCGGCTTCTCGCTGCTGCCGCCGGCCCGCCGCATCGGTCACGAATTCGACCAGAACGCCCGAAAGGCCACCACGCTCGCCCGTGCGATGGGCTGGCTGATGGCGGCGGAGCTGCGCGCGCACGGCGTCGACATGTCTTTCGCCCCCTGCGTGGACCTCGACTACGGTGTCGGGATCATCGGCGACCGCGCCTTCCACGCCTCGGCGGAGGGGGTCGGGCAGCTCTCGCTCGGCTGGATGCACGGCATGCGCGAGGCCGGTATGGCGGCAACTGCCAAGCACTTCCCCGGTCATGGCGCCGTCGTGGCCGATTCGCACCTGACGCTCCCGGTCGATCGGCGGCCGATGGCTGACCTCGGCCCGGACCTCGCCCCGTACCGGCGTCTCATTTCCAATGGCTTAGCGGCCGTCATGGTCGCTCATGTGCTGTTTCCGGCGGTGGACGGGGCCCCGGCCAGCCTGTCGGCGCGCTGGATTCGCGACGTGCTGCGCGGAGAGCTGGGGTTTCAGGGGGTAGTGTTCAGCGATGACCTTTCCATGGGAGGGGCTGCCGCGGCTTACGGGGACGTCGTAACCCGCGCCCGGCAGGCCTTGTCGGCGGGCTGCGACATGCTACCGGTCTGCAACAATCGCGCGAGTGTCATGGAGCTGCTGTCCGGGCTGGACCTCGACCCCGAACCGGCATCGAGCCTGCGCCTGGTGCGGTTGCACGGCCGCCCGGGGGCCCCGGGACGCGCGGCGCTCGAAGCCTCCACCGAATGGCTGCGTGCGCGCGAGCTGCTCGCGCGCGTTGCGGCCGCCCCCTCCCTCACGCTCGATCCCGGCAACGATCCATGAACAACTGGTCGGCGGAAGCCTGGCGGCGCTTGGTCGAGGGCTCGCCCGAAGGGATCGTGATCTGCGATGCCGTTGCGGCCGACTGCCCGGTGGTCTTCATCAACGCAGCATTCTCGCAAATGTGCGGCTACCCGGCCGCGGCGCTTCTCGGAACCAACCTGAGGGTGCTGCAGGGGACCGACCGTGACCAGGAGGCGCGCACGCGTCTCGCGGAGGCCATCAGCAAGGGGGAGCCGGCGCGCGTGCTGGTGCGCAACTACCGCCCCGACGGCTCGCTCTTCTGGAACGAGACGGTGGTGCAGCCGGTGCGCTCCTCCGGCAAGCTCACCCACTTCATCGGCTACCACCGCGACGCGAGCGATCGACTGAAGAATGCCGAGCGGCTGCCGAGCGGGTTGCCGTCATGGCTGCGGGAAGACCGGCTCACCGGGCTGCACTCGCGCGCCTATTTCGAGGAGCTGTTGCAGCGCGACTGGCAGCTCGCCCAGCGCGACTCGCACGAGATCGGGCTGACGCTCTTCGACATCGATGATCTCGGTGCCTACAACGAGAAGTTTGACCGCGCGGCCGGCGACGCCTGCATCCGCCGGGTGGCACGGGTGATCGGTACGTCCTATCGACGTGGCGGCGATCTCGTCGGCCGCTGGGAAGGGGGGAGCTTCGCGGTACTGACCCAGGGGGAAGCCGCGGAGAAGGCCTCGCATTATGCGCAGATCGTGAAGCAACGGGTCCGCGAGCTGCTGATGCACCATCCGACCGCCGGCGCCGGACGCTATGTCACGATAAGCGCGGGCATCGCGAGTCTCGTGCCGCCGCGTACGCTCGAGATCACGGGGCTCCTCAAAGCCTGCCAGACGGCGCTGCGGCGCGCGAAGAAGAACGGCAAGGACGGCATCGTCATGGCCGAGGCGG
>DATIZW010000139.1:0-2462 GCA_035516875.1 Steroidobacteraceae bacterium | reverse complement strand
CACCTCGGCGGTCTTCTCTCGCATCAGCGACTCGTTCCCGCGCGATTCGACGTTCAGCCGTACGAGCGGCTCGGTGTTCGAGCCGCGAAGGTTGAAGCGCCAGTCGGCAAACTCCATGGACAGCCCGTCGGTGAGATCGATGCTGCTCGCCTGCCTTTCGTAATGCGCTCGAACGTGCGCCAGAATCGAGCTGGTGTCAGTCGACAGGCACCGATTGATCTCGCCGCTTGCCGGGAAGAGGCGCATGCGCTTGCCGACCAGCGCCGACAGTGGCTCGCCGCGCGCGCTGATCAGCGCCAGCACCATGAGCCAGGGGATCATGCCGCTGTCGCAATACGCGAAGCGGCGGAAGTAGTGGTGGGCGCTCATCTCACCGCCATAGACTGCGTCCGCCTCACGCATCTTCTGCTTGATGAAGGCATGGCCGGATTTGCACAGCACCGGCGTGCCGCCGTAGCGGCGCACGATGTCGAGCGTATTCCAGGTGAGCCGTGGGTCGTGCACGATGCGTGCGCCGGGTGCGCGTTTGAGGAAGGTCTCCGCGAGGAGTCCCACCACGTAGTAGCCCTCGATGAACTGGCCGCGCTCATCGAAGAAGAAGCAGCGGTCATAGTCACCATCCCACGCCAGGCCGACGTCCGCACCGGTGCGCCGCACGGCATCGGCGGTGGCGGCACGATTTTCCTCGAGCATCGGGTTCGGGACGCCGTTGGGGAAGGTCCCGTCCGGGCGATGGTTGACCTTGACGAACTCGAACGGCAGATGCGGTTCGAGCGCATCGACGATCAGGCCGGCCCCGCCGTTGCCGGCATTGACGACTACCTTGAGCCCGCGCAGCGCAGTGTCCTCCACGTAGCTCAGCAGGTGTTCGAGGTACTTGTCCAGGATGTCCAGCTTGCGCTCCGTGCCGCTCTTGGCGGCCTTCGGCAGCAGCCGGCCGCTCTCGATCAGCGCCCGCATCTCCTTGAGCCCGGTATCGGCGCTGATCGGCCGCGCCTCCTCGCGCACGAACTTCATGCCGTTGTAGTCGGGCGGATTGTGGCTCGCGGTGACCATGATGCCGCCGTCGAGCTGCTCGGCGAAGGTCGCAAAGTAGGCGCCCTCCGTGCCCCACAGGCCGATATCCAGAACATCGCTACCTGCGTCGGTGAGACCGCGCTTCAGCGCCGTGGCAAGCCCCGGGCTCGAGAGGCGGATGTCGTGGCCGACTGCCACCCGGCGCGGCTTCACGAAAGCAGCGTAGGCTCGGCCGATGTCGTAGGCGAGTGACTCGTTGATCTCGTCGGGAATGCGGCCGCGGACGTCGTAGGCCTTGAAGCAGTCGAGCTGACTCATGCGGCGCGGTTCAGGCGTTCGTTCCCTTGCGTCCGTAGACGTCCTCGAAGCGCACGATGTCATCCTCGCCGAGGTACGACCCGGACTGTACCTCGATAATCTCGAGCGGAATCATGCCGGGATTCTCGATGCGATGCCTGACGCCGATCGGGATATAGGTGGATTGGTTCTCCTCGAGCAGGAATACCTCATCGCCGCGCGTGATGCGAGCAGTACCGGCGACCACGACCCAGTGCTCGGCGCGGTGATGATGCATCTGCAGCGACAGCGCCGCCCCCGGCTTCACTTTCAGCCGCTTCACCTGAAAGCGCGACCCGTTCTCGATGCTGTCGTAGCTGCCCCAGGGGCGGAACACCTCCCGGTGCAGCGAGTGCTCGTATCGCCCGCGTTCCCTGAGCTGCTGCACGAGTTTCTTGACGTCCTGCACACGCGCCTTGGGCGCCACCAGCACGGCGTCCTTGGTTTCGACCACCACGTGGTCGGTAAGCCCCACTGCGGCCACCAGGCGGCTCTCGGCGTAGAGGTAGCTGCCGTGGGTGTCCTCGCAGAGGACGTCGCCGTGCACCACGTTGCCGTGGGCATCGGCATCGCTCGCCTGGTGTACCGATGACCACGAGCCGACGTCGCTCCATCCGGCATCGAGTGGTACCACCACCGCATCCGCAGTCTTCTCCATGACAGCGTAGTCGATCGAGTCGGCCGGGCACGCCTCGAAGCTTGCAGCATCGATGCGCGTGAAATCGAGATCCGCCTGCGCGGCGCGATATGCGGCCTCGCAGATGCGGGCCATCTCGGGCTGCAGCCGCCCGAGCTCCTGCAGGTAGCGCCGCGCGCGGAACATGAACATGCCGCTGTTCCAGTAGTAATCCCCCGACTTGACGAACTCACGCGCCCGCTCCGGGTCGGGCTTCTCGACGAAACGGGCGATGCGGAACGCTGCGCCGCTCGCGGCGCCGCGCTGGATGTAGCCGTAGCCGGTCTCGGGCGCGCTCGCGACGACGCCGAAGGTGGCGAGCTGTCCGGCCTCGGCGGCGGCGAGCGCCAGGCGTACCGCGCGCTGAAAGGCGGCGACGTCGCGCATGACGTGATCGGCCGGCAGCACCAGCAGCACCGGATCGACCGCATTG
>DATIZW010000138.1:0-18876 GCA_035516875.1 Steroidobacteraceae bacterium | reverse complement strand
CGCAACCAGTGACGGCTCCGGCTGACGACGGGCGCGACGTCGCCTTCATGCGCGCGGCGCTCGCCCGGGCCGCAGCCGCGGCGCTCGGCGGCGAAGTGCCGGTGGGTGCGGTGCTGGTGCGCGATGAGGAGATCATAGCGGCAGGCGGCAACGCGCCGATCGCCAGCCACGACCCGACCGCGCACGCCGAGATCGTGGCGCTGCGTGCCGGTGGGCAGGCACTCGGCAGCTACCGCCTCACCGACACCACACTCTACGTGACGCTCGAGCCGTGCGTGATGTGCGCCTCCGCCATCGTGCACGCACGCGTGCGGCGGCTGGTCTTCGGCGCGTGGGATCCGCATGCCGGCGCCGCCGGCAGCGTCACCAACGTGTTCGCGCTGCCGGGCCTCAACCATCGCGTCGACGTCTTTGGTGGCGTGCTGATGGAGGAGTGCGCGCGGCTGCTCGAGGACTTCTTCGCGCAGCGGCGCCCCTGACCTCAGGCCCGCGGGTTCGCGCCTGCGCGGACGCCAGAAGTTGGTGTGCGCGCTCCGGGCGCGTCGTCGACGGGTGCGCGCACGGGGGGTGCCGGCGGCGTCGTCGCCGGCAGCGCGGGAGTCTGCGAAGCGGCACCCGATGTGGCGGAGCTCTGCGTTTGCTCCGCCCCTGCGGTCCCGCTCTCGCCCGGCTGCCACTCGAGGAGTCTCAGGTAACGCTGTATGCGGTCGACGAACTGCACCGGCTCCCAGCCGCGCGCGTAGCCGCGCCGGGCACGCGTGTACCAGCGCTCCCGCGCGAGCAGCGGCAGCTGCTGGCGTACCGCCACCCAGGAGTCGGGGTCCTTGCCGCGCTGCTGCGCGATGATACGCGCGTCCTCGACGTGCCCGAAGCCCACGTTGTAGGCGGCGACCGTGAGCCAGGTGCGATCGGGTTCGGCGATGCGCTCGGGGATCATCGCGCGCACCTGCGCGAGGTAGCGGGCGCCGGCGAAAATGCTCTGCTCGGGGTTGGTGCGGTCCCGGATGCCGAGTGCCTGCGCGGTATCGGCGGTGAGCATCATGACGCCGCGGGCGCCGTCAAAGGAGCGGGCCTGCGGATCCCACTTCGACTCCTGGTAGCCGATCGCCGCGAGCAGCCGCCAGTCGAGGCCCGCTTGCCGGGCGGCCTGCTCGAACCAGGAGCGGTAGCGCGGCAGCCGGTCGCCGACATGGGTCTGGAATTCACGCGACTCCTCGTACTCGAATCGCCGGGTGTCGCCGGAATTGTCTTCCATGAGCTCGGCGAGCCTGCCGGAGACGCTCAGGTCGCGGAAGAAGGCGTTGACGCTCGCGAGCAGCGCCGGGGCGCCGTGGCGCACGATCCACTGCACCGGCCGCTCCTCGGGCAGCGCGAATCCCACCAGCAGGTTCGGATAGAGGTGATGGGCGAAGGAGAACTCGCGAGCGTCGGTGATGGCATAGCGGGCGTCACCGGCATCGACATCCTCCACCGGGTCGGCCGAGCTCGGCGCGGTTTCCTCCCACTCGAGCTGCGGCGCCACGGTGCTCCTGAGGCGCTGCAGGATGCGCTCCTGCGGGCTGCCCGCGCGCACCGCGACCTTGGCCGACTCGAGTTGCAGGGTATCCCGCGGCTGCACGGTGTTCTTGGCGTAGACCACCAGCTGCGGGATATGCGCGTAGGGGGCGGCAGCGTCGCCGGCACGGCTCCACTCGGGAGTGCTGCTGAGGGATGCGGCGGCGATGTCGGCGCGTCCTGCGGCAAGCTCTGCCTGCAGCGCGCGTTCGTTGGCGAGCGGGTACATGTTGAGCTTCACACCGAGACGCTCGGCGTAGGCGCTGGCGAGATCGAACTCGAGACCCTCGGTGCCCTGCGCGCCGAGGTAGTAACAGGTCGGCAGATTGAGCGTGACCACGCGCAGCTCGCCGCGCGCACGAATCGCTTCGAGCGCATCCGGTGCCGGCTTGCTGCAGCCGCCGAGGAGTGCGAGCAACGCGACTGCGGCGCGCGCGGCGGCGCGCAGGAAGCTCCCCGCAACGCTGCCCCTTTCCGCTAGAATAGCCGCCCCGCGCGAGCCGGGGGCCGGCCGGAGAGGTACCGAAGCGGTCACAACGGCGCCGACTCGAAATCGGATGGTCGGGTAAAACCGGCACGTGGGTTCGAATCCCACCCTCTCCGCCACTTCAGCCATCCGTCACGGTTCCCTCGTACGGCGCGCTGCGCAACTATATCTGCAGTGTGGTGCGACGCGAAGCGCGATCGGCCGCATGGAATGAGCCCCGGCCGCGCGCCTCTGCGGCGCCGGCCGTCACGACTGCGGCTTTTTCAGCGCCTCGCGGTAAGCGGCGGCGAACGCTTCCACGAAAGTATGGGGCAAATGGTCCGCCGGCATTTCGATGAGATTGCGGTAGAAAGTGATGAACAGCTCCCAGTACTGCGCCTTGTCGGCCGAGCGCGCCTTGCCGCGGCGTGCGGCGCGTTCGAAGCGCGCTTCGAGCTCCGCGGGGTCGAGGCGGTCGAGGAACTCGATGAATGCGGCACGGGTCGCATGGGCGGTGGCGCTCTCGTGCAACTTCGCTTCGCCGACCACCTCGCGCAGCCACTGCACCGAGTCGAGCTGACGGCTCTCGTGCCGCACGAACAGTGCTACGGCCAACTCCTCCACCATGGAGTTGGCGAGCGAGGGGCGCGGGTCGTCCTGCTGCTGCGGCGGCGATTCGATGCGATAGCGATTGCGCGTGTCGCTGCGCGAGCGTTCCAGGTCCTTGAAGCCCACCAGCGCCTCGCGGAACAGTCGCCCGGCAAGGTGCAGCAGCCGCGTCTGTGCGTCGGCCGGCAGCCGCTCGGGTGAAATACCTGCACCACGACAGAAGGCGTCGAGCCCGGTATGCGGGTCCTCGAACGCCATGACGCTGCTGCCATTCTTCGGTTCGCGCACGGCTTCGGCGAGCCGCGCCATGCGCCCGGAGTGGCCGTCGGCAGGTGCCGCCGTCTCTGGTGAACGCGCGAGCGCGCGCACCCGTCCCGAGTCCACTGCCTGCCCATACGCGCTGACCGGCAGGATCGAGTCCATGTCGATCACCGGGACCAGCAGCTCCTCGACGTTGAGCTTCGCATCGATGTCGCGGTCGCCGGCCCGTCCCAGCGGCCGCAGCGAGTGAATGCTGGTCGGAACTGCCGCGGCGCCGTTCTCCTGTTGCGCCGAATGTTGCTCGAGAGCGGCGACGATATGGTACACGCCCATGCGCAGCACGTCGCCATTGGCGAGGCGATAGCCGCTCGAGCCGCGCTTGGCGAGTGGCTCCACGTCGTCGTTGACGTATACGCCGTTGGTGCTTACGTCCTGGAGGTAGAAATGGCCCTCGCGGAACAGCACCCGCGCGTGATGCGCGGAGACATAGCGCAGCGGGTCGGGCAGCACCCAGTCGTTGTCGGCCGAGCGGCCGATGGTGCCACCTTCAACCGAGAAAATAGCGGTACTGCGGTCTGCGAGCGAGGTCCGCTGATCGCTGACGATCCGCAGTCTGAGCGTGGTTCCCCGACTCAAAGAGCCATCCGTCCGTTTGTGAGAGATGCCGAAAACCATTCCCCGCGGACGGCCGACGTCCCCAGTGCGGCGCCCGGACATATAATGTCAGCGTCAAAGTAGCAGCCACCCCAAGCCCCGCCATGGCAACCAGTCACATTTTTCGCATCATGTTCGTGAATCAGGGCAAGGTTTACGAGGTGTACGCCCGGCGCGTGAGCCACGGGGAGCTTTTCGGGTTCATTGAGGTCGAGGAGCTTATGTTCGGTGAGCGCTCCTCGGTGGTGCTCGACCCCTCGGAGGAGCGGATCAAGGGCGAGTTTTCGGGGGTGAAACGCACCTTCCTGCCGATGCATTCGATCCTGCGCATCGACGAGGTGAGGAAGCACGGGGTGAGCAAGATCACCGCACTCGAAGGCGGCGCCAATGTCGCACAGTTCCCGATGCCCATGTATTCGTCGCCGCCGGGCGAGAAGAAGTGAGGTACGGCGAGCCCATGCTGCAGCTCGCCGGACCGCCCGCACTGTCCGCATTCCGTATCGCCAAGCTCCTCGACCGGCTCAGCGCGCTCGACTCCGCCGTCCGCGGCCTCGACGCGCAGTTCATGCATTTCGCCGACCTCGCCCATCCGCTCGACAGCGCCGAGCGCGCCCGCCTCGCCGAGCTTCTCACCTACGGCCCGCGCCAGGCGATGCCGGCGGACGGCGCGGGCGCTACAGGCGGTGAATCCATTCTGGTGGTGCCGCGCATCGGCACAATCTCGCCGTGGTCGAGCAAGGCGACCGACATCGCGCGGGTGTGCGGCCTCAGCCACGTGCGCCGCCTCGAGCGTGGCATCGCCTACCGCCTGCGTGCCGCGCGCCCGCTCGAGAGCGCACGGTTGAAGCGTCTCGCCGCGGTGTTGCACGACCGCATGACCGAGGACGCGCTGCTCGACGCCGAGGAGGCGGCGCGCCTGTTCGAGCAGGCCGCGCCGCGCCCCTTTCAGCGCGTGTCCCTTGCGGGCGGGCGCGCGGCGCTCGAGGAAGCGGACCGGCGGCTCGGGCTCGCGCTGTCGGCCGACGAGATGGACTATCTCCTCGAGAGCTTCGCGTCGCTCGGGCGTGATCCGAGCGACGTCGAGCTGATGATGTTCGCCCAGGCGAACTCCGAGCACTGCCGCCACAAGATCTTCAACGCGCGCTGGGTCATCGACGGGCAGCCACGCGAGGAGTCGCTCTTTGCGATGATCCGCTACACGCACGCCCGCAACCCCACCGGCGTGCTCTCGGCCTACCGGGACAACGCCGCGGTCGTCGCGGGACCGGACGGCGCGCGCTATTTCCCCGATCCGGCGAGCGGCATCTACCGCGCGAGCGTCGAGCCGATCGACATCGTGATGAAGGTCGAGACGCACAACCATCCGACCGCCATCTCGCCCTTTCCCGGAGCCGCGACCGGCGCGGGCGGGGAGATCCGCGACGAGGGTGCGACCGGGCGCGGCGCCAAACCCAAGGCGGGACTCACCGGCTTCTCGGTTTCGAGCCTCCATATCCCCGGCTACGAGCGCCCGTGGGAGCGCGAGTTCGGTGCGCCGGCGCGCATCGCCTCGGCACTCGACATCATGATCGAGGGACCGATCGGCGCAGCTTCGTTCAACAACGAGTTTGGCCGGCCGGCGATCTGTGGATACTTCCGCACTTTCGAGCAGCACTCTCCCGCAGATCCACCGCAGCGCCTGCGCGGCTACCACAAGCCCATCATGATCGCCGGCGGCGTGGGGAACGTGCGGCGCATGCACGTCGAGAAGGCCGAGGTGCCGGTCGGCGCGCTGCTCGTGGTGCTCGGGGGCCCGGCGATGCTGATCGGCCTCGGTGGCGGCGCGGCCTCCTCGGTCGGCAGTGGCAGCTCGAGTGCCGAGCTCGACTTCGCCTCGGTGCAGCGTGGCAACCCGGAGATGCAGCGCCGCGCGCAGGAGGTCATCGATCAGTGCTGGGCACTCGGGGAGCGCAATCCTATCGCGCTGATACACGATGTCGGTGCCGGCGGGCTGTCGAACGCGGTGCCCGAGGCCGTGGCACACAGCGCACGCGGTGCAGGTATCGATCTGCGCACGATTCCGAGTGCCGAGAGCGGCCTGTCGCCGCTCGAGTTGTGGTGCAACGAGGCGCAGGAGCGCTACGTGCTCGCGCTGCCGCGCGAGCGACTCGTGGAGTTCGCGGCGATCGCCGCACGCGAGCGCTGCCCGTTCGCGGTCATCGGCGAGATCGACGCCAGCGGACGGCTCAAGGTGCGCGATCCGCTGTTCCACGACGAGCCGGTCGACTTGGCCGTAGACGTGCTGCTCGGCAGGCCGCCGCGCCTGACGCGCGCGGTGACGAGTGTTGCGCCGGCACGCCGCCACTTCGACAGCGCGCGCATCGACCTGCGCGAGGCCGCGTACCGCGTGCTGCGACTGCCCGCGGTGGCGGACAAGACGTTCCTCATCACCATTGGCGACCGCACCGTGGGCGGCCTCGTCAGCCGCGACCAGCTCGTGGGCGCCTGGCAGGTGCCGGTGAGTGACGTGGCGGTCACGCTCGCCGATTACCAGGGAGCGGGCGGGGAGGCGCTGGCCATGGGCGAGCGCACGCCGGTGGCACTGCTCGATGCGCCAGCTTCGGGGCGGCTCGCGGTCGCCGAGGCCATAACGAACATACTGGCGGCCGACATCCCCTCGCTCACGCACGTCCGCCTCTCGGCGAACTGGATGGCAGCGAGTGGCGAGCCCGGCGAGGACGCCGCGCTCTACGCGACGGTGCGCGCGGTGGGCAAGGAGCTGTGCCCGCAGCTCGGTATCGCGATACCGGTCGGCAAGGACTCGCTGTCGATGAAGACCGCCTGGAGCGAAGGCGGCGCGCAGAAGAGCGTCGTGGCTCCCGTGTCGCTGATTGTCTCGGCCTTCGCGCGGGTCGCGGATGCCCGCCGCACCCTTACGCCCGCCCTCGAGCTCGATGAGCGGCCGACGTCGCTGTGGCTCATCGATCTCGCGGCCGGGCGCCACCGGCTCGGCGCCTCGGCGCTCGCGCAGGTGTACGGCGAGCTCGGCGAGGAGCCCGCGGACCTCGACGAGCCGCAGCGCCTCACGCAGCTCGCCGCGGCGCTCGCGGCGCTGCGTGCCGCCGGCATGCTGCGCGCCTACCACGACCGCTCCGATGGCGGCTTGTTGGTGACGCTCCTCGAGATGGCGTTCGCCGGCCATTGCGGGCTCGACATCGCCTTGCCGACGGAGCGTGGCAGCGCAGTGGCGCAGCTGTTTGCCGAGGAACCGGGGGTCGTGGTGCAGATCATGGCCGGCGATGAGCCGGCGTTCGCCGACATCCTCGCGCGGCACGGGCTCGCCGAGGCGGCGCTGTACCTGGGCGCGCCGGTGAGTGAGCTGCGCGTGCAGATCCGGGTCGGCGACACGCTGCTCGATGAGGCTTGGGCGGATCTCAAGCGCGCCTGGTCGGAGACCTCGTGGCGATTGCGGCGGCTGCGCGATGACCCGCAGTGTGCCGATGAGGAGTTCGCGGCGCACACCTCGGAGACTGACGCCGGGCTGCGCGTCGACCTCAGCTTCGACCCCGAGGAGGACGTCGCCGCGCCGTACATAGCGCGCGGCGTACGGCCGATGGTCGCGATACTGCGCGAGCAGGGCGTCAACAGTCACACCGAGACCGCGGCAGCGTTCGACCGTGCCGGCTTTGCAGCGCACGACGTGCACATGACAGACCTGCTGAGCGGCCGCCGCTCGCTCGCCGAGTTCAGCGGCCTCGTGGCCTGCGGCGGCTTCTCCTACGGTGATGTGCTCGGGGCCGGCGAGGGCTGGGCGAAGTCGATTCTGTTCCACGCGGCGCTGCGCGAGCAGTTTCAGCGCTTCTTCGCCCGCCACGACAGCTTCGCGCTCGGCATCTGTAACGGCTGTCAGATGTTCGCCGCCCTGCGCAGCCTCATCCCCGGCAGCGATCACTGGCCGCGCTTCGTGAAGAACCGCAGCGAACAATACGAGGCGCGCTTCTCGCTGGTCGAGGTGCTGCCGTCACCCTCGCGGTTGCTCACCGGCATGGCGGGCTCGGTGCTACCGATCGCCGTCTCGCACGGCGAGGGGCGCGCAGAGTTCGCCAGCGAGGCCGCCGCAACGGCGTGCGTCGCGAGCGGGCTCGTCGGCCTGCGCTACGTCAACGCCGACGGCAGCGTTGCCAGTTGCTATCCGGCCAATCCGAGCGGCACGCCCTGCGGCATCGCCGCGTTGTCGAACCTCGATGGGCGCGTGACCATCACCATGCCGCACCCCGAGCGCTCGTTGCGCTACCTGCAGAACTCCTGGCGACCGCGGGCGGCCGGCGAGTACAGCGGCTGGCTGCGACTATTCGGCAACGCGCGGCGTTTCGTGGACTAGCGGCTCGGCGGGCTCGATCGGCCCGACGTGCGTGCCGGTCTCATCGAGGAAGAACCGCCGCACCATGATGGCCTGCTGCAGCTTACCCTTTCTCACGTAGGCCTCGTAGAGCAGGTCCTTCACGACCTCGAGCATGATGCCCGCCTCGTAGCCGTTCAGCAGCGGCAGCAGAGCCTGCGCGTCGAGCTCGGCGCCAAACAACACGCTCTTCGTCTTGGCGAAGATCTCGGCGCCGATGTCGGCCAGCTCGCGCACCGCGGTCAGCTCGTCGAACAGCCGCAGCCTTCCGGCTTCGCCCAGGTCGGCAAACATCGCCTGCGCGGTACGCCGGCACATCGAGGCGAAAGCGTTGAACGCTCCCTGGGAGAAACAGGTGAGTGCCTCGCGGAACATCAGCTCCACGTCCTCGGGAATGTAGGCGAAGCTGAACTTCTCACGCGCGCGCTCGACCTCGGTGAACTGCGGCGACAGCTCGATGCGGGTCGCCCCGTATACACGTACCGTGAAGCGCAGGAAGATCGGCATGTGACAGGCATCGCACTGGTACACCAGACCGACCTGGCGCGGCCGGTAGAGCTGCAGCTCCTCGAAGCGCGGCACTGCGCTCGGGGTGATGTGAGCGACGGCCTGGCAATGCGGGCAGGTCACCACCAGGTTCTTTTCCTGGTCGTGGTGTAGGCGGCTCGTCGAATCGATGTACAGGGACATGGCTCGGTCGCGGCTGATGTTTGTTGTGTGTGCCGCCCTCCCATGTTAACTCACGGCGCACCCGCACACCTTCCCGCGAGCGCAGCGGTCCTGGGCTACAGCCGGGCAGCGCGTTATGTCACAGGGCGGCCGCTGCGCGTGAACGCCAGAATGCGATCGGCGAGCGTGGCGTACTCGCCGCTGAAGTGGTGGCCGCGGCCGATCTTCTCGCGGGTCGCGGTGCCGGCCGAAAGTCCGGGGCAGATCGAATCCTCCTCTCCTTCGCCATAGATACAGAGCAGCCGCACGTGGCGCACTTCCTCCAGTTCCGGTCGCGTGGGCGGCCCACCGCTATCACCACCCACCCAGTCGCTGACGCGTACCTCGAACGAGGCGTGCGCATCGATACCGAGCAGGCTCACGCTCGCGACGCGCTCGCGCAGGTCCGGCGGCAACCGATTGACGATAAACGGCAGCACGTCGGCGCCGAAGGAATAACCAACGAGCAGCACACGCTGCTTGTGCCAGACCGCCAGGTAGTGCCGCAGCACGCGCACCACGTCGCGTGCCGTCTCGTCGGGCGTACGCTCCGTCCAGAAGTACTTCAGCGAGTTCAGCCCCACCGTGGGCACTCCGTTCGCGGCAAGGCGCGCGGCGAGCTCGCGATCGAGCCCGGCCCAGCCGCCGTCACCGGTGATGAGCAGCGCGAACTCGCCGGAGCTGCCGTTGGCATCCACCTCCTCGAGGGGCAGATCGTTGATGTCGGCGGGCCGTTCGGACAGCGGCACGGCCGCGGGACTGAGCTGCGCGTAGGCGGTGCGGAACTGCGGTAACCAGTTGCGCTCGACCGAGAAGCCGTGGCCCACGAGCGGCAGCTTGACGATCGTGCCGGTGCCGACCTGCGCGGCAAAGATCTCAGTAGCGTGCGCGTCACACACCTGATCCTGCTGCCCCTGCAGCGCGATCCACGGCTGTTTGAGAGTCGCTGCCGGCGCCAGCACCAGCTCGTGCTGCGCGTTGTGCGTGTAGTTCAGCCCGGCGCCGGGGCAGAGCGCCGCGCCACCAAAATCCTGGTCGGCGCAGAAGCCGAGGCTCAGCGCTCCGGCGAATGTGCCGGGCGGGGACTGCACCAGCGCCGCATAGACGACGCTGGCACCCGAGGAGTAGCCGACCAGCACCGGCACGTGGTAATCGCTCATGCCGATCTCTTTCTGCACCTGGTGGCTGAGGGCCTCGAAGTCCGCCGCGATCATCTGGCAGGACGCGCCGGCGCGCTGCGCAGCCTTGCGCAGGCTTGCAAGGTACTGGCGGATGTCGACACCGATCACCACCGCGTGCATGTCGGCGAGTGCGTGCGCCATGCTGACGACGCCGAGCTCCCAGCCGCCATCGCCAGAGACAAAGATCGCGACGCCTTGCGGTTTGCCGTCGGGGATGTAGACGGTCACGGTGCCGAAGCGACCCGCGGGCAGCCGGGTCGAGTAATGCTTGTCGTCCGTGGCGTCGCCGTGCTGCAGGCGCGGCGCGCTGCTGGTGGGCGCCGACGCGGACCTGGGTGCGGGCATGGGCGTGGATGCAGGCGTGGGGGTGGCTGCAGGCGTGGACGTGGGTGCCGGCGCCGGCGCGGCCTGCAGGCGTGGGTCGCAGCCGAACAACGCCAGCGCCGCCACGGCCCAGGGCGTCGCGGCACGCGAGAGGGGCGCGCGCTCGCGGCACGCGAGCAGCGGCCCGAAGCCTGACGGGGTCCTCATCGCGCGAACAACTCCTTCATGCCGCCGGCAATCAGCACCGAGACGTCCACCAGCACGCGTGGCAGCGTGATACCGCCGGGCGCCACGAGGTAGCGCGGCTCCCACACGGGATCGAACTTCACCTTGTAGCGCCGCAGTCCCTCGAAATTATAGAAGTGCTCCCCGTAGCGGAAGATGAAGTTGCCCACCCGGTGCCACGCCGGTGCGAGCGGGTGTGCCTCGAGGCCCGAGAGCGGCGCCATGCCGAGGTTGAACGAGCGATAGCCGGCGCGCCGGCCCCACAGCATCAGTTCGATGAACAGATAGTCCATGGCGCCACGCGGCGCGTCCGGACCGAAACGCATGAGGTCGACCGACAGCTCGGCTTTTGTCCCCGTGGTCCACAGGTTCGCAAAGGCAGCCGGCGCACCCTGCGCGCGCACCAGCGCAACCGGAAACTGCCGCACGTACTGCGGCGCGAAGGCCCCGACCGAGAAGCGCTTCTCGCCGGTCGACTTGGCGGCGAGCCAGGCGGTCGAGATGCGCTGCAGCGCCGGCATCACTGCATCGACGCCCTCGGGCGACAGCACTTCGAAGCTGGCACCATCGCGCTGCGCGCGGCGGTGCGCTTGCCGCAGGTCGGCGCGCCCGGGTCCCTCGAGCGAGAAGTCCACGAGCCGCACGCGCGCCTCTTCGCCGATCTTGAGCGCCGCGAGCCCGAGGTCGACATACAGCGCCAGCCGCTCGGCGCACGCCTGATAGAACACGGTCTGCGCGCCGTGCTGGTCGGACATCTCACGCAGCCGCCACACGAGCTCCTCCGCTCCGGCCTGCGAGCCGATCGGGTCGCCGAGGGCGACCCAGCTGTGGCGGGCGATCTGATACATGAGAAAGGCATCTCCGGCGTCGCTGAACAACAGCCGCTTGTCCCCGGTGAGCGCGGCGTTGGCGAGCGTCAGGTCGGAGCTCGCGATGAGCGGACGCGCCCGCTCGAGCTCCAGCGCTCCGGCCACTGCGGGCTCCGGTCGCGCCGGACGCAGCAGGTTGAGCAGCACGTAGGCAGCGCCGAGCACCACCACGACGAGCGAGGCGCGCAGCATGCGCGGGGCGTTGCCGTCGAGGGCAAAGGTCCACCACAGCTCGTGTGAGTAGCTCACGTGGCGATAGGAGATCACGCCGATCCACACCGCCATCAGGATGACACCGGTGATGCTCGCCACCCACGCCGGCGTGAAGCGCTCGGAAAGGATCGCCGTCGGGCGATAGAAGGCGCGCCGCCCGAGCATCAGTACAGCGAGTACCAGGACCAGCAGGCTCGCCTCCTCGAAGTCGAGCCCCTTCAGCAGCGAAGCGAAGATACCCGCGACCAACAGCCACACCGTGATGTAGTAGGCGGCCTGGACGCGGCGGAACAGCGCGCGCGCCAGCACCAGCAGCGCGAGCCCCACGACGCTCCCGGTGAGGTGCGACACTTCGAGCACCGCGAGCGGCAGAAAGCGGTCGAGGAACGCCAGGCGCTCATCCACCGCCGGAGTCGCGCCGGAGAACAGCAGCAGCGCCCCGGCGAGGAAGGTGAGGGCACCGGCAATCTGCGGCACCACCGGCGCGATGTACACGCTCGCCAGCTGTTGCGCCCGGGCGAGGGCCGAGAGCTGCGCCGACAGCTCCTTGGAGCCGAACAGCAACGTGCCGCACACCAGCGGCACCAGGTAGTACACGACGCGGTACGCGAGCAGCGAGCCGAGCAGTGCGTCGGTCGGGACGCCGGGAAGCGTCAGCAGGATCACCGCCTCGAACACCCCGACGCCGGCGGGCACGTGGCTGACGATGCCGGCGATCACCGCCGCCGCATAAGCACCGAGAAACGGGACGAAGGCGATATGTGATCCGGCCGGCAGCAACGACCACAGCACCGCGGATGTCAGCGACAGGTCGAGAATGCCGAGCGCGATTTGCGTGAGCCCGATCGCGGGTCCGGGCGCGCGCAGCGCCCAACCGCGGACTTCGACCGTGCCACGCGCCAGGCAGGCCCACAGCGCGTAAGCGCTCACCGCCGCAAGCAGCAGCGTACCCATCAGCACCGACCAGTGCCGGTGCAGATGCAGCAGCATGGCCGCATGCTCGGGCGCGAGTACCAGCGACAGACCGAGGATGGTCGCCAGCCCGATGGCGAACGACAGGCTGCAGAATGCGGACACGGTAGCCACGTCGATCGCCGAGATCCCCGCGGTGGCGTAGAGACGAAAGCGGATCGCCGCACCGGTGAAAGCCGCGAAGCCGAGAGCGTGGCTGAAGGAGTAAGCGATGAAGGAGGTGAAGAGGATGCGTGAGTAGGGAATCACGCGGCGCAGGTAGCTGAACCCGAGCACCTCGTAAGTGGTCAGCAGCCAATAACTGAGCGCGGTGAAGCCGAGCGCCACCAGCACCTGGCGGCGCGGAATCGCGTGCAGGTGCGCTAACACGCGCCGCACGTGCAGGTGCGCGAGCTGGTGGTGCAGGACGATCACCACCAGCGTGAAGACCAGCAGCGCCGCCAGCGGACCCGCCCAGCGCCTCAGGGTGTGCTCCTCGGGTCGATCCTCTGGCGGCGGCAGGAGTGTCGTAGGGCGAGACAAGCTTCGGTCGGATCGCCGGTCAGCGCGTCAGCGGCTTGTACCTGATGCGGTGAGGCTGCGCGGCGTCCTCGCCTCTGCGGCGCCGGAAATCCTCGACGTACTCCTGGTGATTGCCTTCGAACCACACCACCTGCGAGTCGCCCTCGAAGGCGAGGATGTGGGTCGCGATGCGATCGAGGAACCAGCGGTCGTGCGAGATCACCACGGCGCAGCCCGGGAAGTTGAGCAGTGCCTCTTCGAGCGCGCGCAGCGTCTCGACATCGAGGTCGTTGGTCGGCTCATCGAGCAGCAACACGTTGCCGCCCTGGCGCAGCACCTTGGCGAGGTGCACGCGGTTGCGTTCGCCGCCGGAGAGCTCGCCGATCAACTGCTGCTGCTGTGTGCCCTTGAAGTTGAAGCGCCCGACGTAGCCACGCGAGGGTGTCTCGTAGGTGCCGACGCGGATCACGTCGAGGCCGCCGGAGATCTCCTGCCAGACGGTCTTGCGGTCGTCGAGCGCCTGGCGCGACTGGTCGACGTAGGCGAGCCGCACGGTCGGCCCCACGCGGATCTCACCGGCGTCGGGCTGCTCCGCGCCGCTCAGCATGCGAAACAGCGTGGTCTTGCCGGCGCCGTTCGGTCCGATGATGCCGACGATGCCGCCGCGTGGCAGCTCGAAGGCGAGGTTGTCGATCAGCAATCGTTCGCCATAGCCCTTGCGCAACCCCTCGACCGCGATCACCAGGTCGCCGAGACGCTCCCCCGGCGGGATGTAGATCTCGTTGGTCTCGTTGCGCTCCTGGAATTCGCGCGAGGCGAGTTCCTCATAACGCTGCAGCCGCGCCTTGCTTTTCGCCTGGCGTGCCTTGGGATTCTGTCGCACCCACTCGAGCTCGTGCTCGAGGCTCTTGCGCAACGCCTCGCGCTCGCGCTCCTCGAGCGCCAGCCGCCGCTCTTTCTGCTCGAGCCACGAGGAGTAGTTGCCGTGCCACGGAATGCCGTAACCGCGGTCGAGCTCCAGAATCCACTCGGCGACGTTGTCGAGGAAATAGCGGTCGTGGGTGACCGCGATGACTGTGCTCGGATACTCCTCGAGATAACGCTCGAGCCAGGCAATCGACTCGGCATCGAGGTGGTTGGTCGGCTCATCGAGCAGCAGCATGTCGGGCGCCGAGAGCAGCAGCCGGCACAGCGCGACGCGGCGCCGCTCTCCGCCCGAGAGCGTGCCGATGCTCGCCGCCCATGGCGGCAGCCGCAGCGCATCCGCGGCGATCTCGAGCTTGCGCTCGAGCTCCCAGCCGCCGGCGGCGTCGATGGCGTCCTGCAGCTGCGCCTGCCGCTCGAGCAGCGCATTCATCTCGCTCTCCTCGAGCTCCTGCGCGAACCTCTCGCTGATGTGGTTGAATTCCTCGAGCTGACGGAAGGTTTCGCCGAGCCCCTCCATGACGGTGCTGCGCACGTCGCGGTCGGCGTCGAGCTGCGGCTCCTGCGGCAGGAAGCCGATGCGGATGCCGCTCTGCGGGCGCGCCTCGCCGTCGAACTCCCCGTCGATCCCGGCCATGATCCTGAGGAGTGAGGACTTGCCAGCCCCATTCAGACCGAGCACGCCGATCTTGGCACCAGGGAAGAACGACAGGCTGATGTCGCGCAGAATGAGCCGCTTCGGCGGCACCACCTTCGAGACACGATTCATCGTGTAGATGTACTGGGCCATGCGCTTTGAGTGTGAAGAAGTGCAAAGAGGATTATGGTCGAGCACGGGACGGATGGCGATGGGTTAGCGCCCGTGCCGCGCCCGCCACTGTGTTAGGCTTGCGCGCCTCGACGCGTGGGGCGATGTGAGGAGCGTGACGGCTGCCATGGCGAGCGTTGCAGTAGTGCTGAGTGAGCGTCTGGCGCGCTACGGCTTCGGCGAAGGTCACCCGTTCGGACCGGACCGCCTGGCGGCCTTCACGCGCGAGTTCGCCGCGCGCGGGCTCAGCACACGCGTGACCGAGCTCGAGATGCGCAGCGCCACCGAGCAGGAGCTGCGCTCCTTCCACAGACCCGAGTACCTGGAGTTCGTCAAGGAACGTTCCGCGAGCGGCATCGGGCTGCTCGACGCCGGAGATACCCCGGCGTTCAAGGGGGTGTATGAGGCGGCCGCCGGCGTCGTCGGGGCGACGCTGAGCGCCAAGGACGCCATCATGACGGGCGAGTGCCGGCGCGCCTTCGTGCCAATTGCAGGGCTGCATCACGCGGCGCGCAACCGCGCCGCTGGCTTCTGCGTTTTCAACGACTGCGGCGTCGCCATCGAGCAGCTCAAACGCGCGGGACTCAAGCGCATCGCCTACGTCGACATCGACGCCCATCACGGCGATGGCGTGTTCTACGCCTTCGAGGACGACGATGCCGTCGTGTTCGCCGACCTGCACGAAGACGGCCGCTACCTGTACCCGGGAACCGGCGCGGCCTCCGAGACCGGGCGCGGGTCGGCTGCGGGGATGAAGCTCAACGTACCGCTGCCGCCGGGGGCGGACGATGAGGTGTTCGCCACGGTCTGGCCCCGGGTCACCGCGCACCTCAGCCGTTTCAGCCCCGAATTCATCATCCTGCAGTGCGGAGCCGACAGCCTCGAGGGGGATCCGATCACCCATCTGCGCTTCTCGCCGAAGGCTCACGGGCGCGCGGCGCGCGAGCTCAGCGAGCTCGCAGAAGGTCTCGGGCACGGTAGGGTGCTGGCGCTCGGGGGCGGCGGCTACAACCGCACCAACCTCGCCCAGGCCTGGACCGCGGTGGTGGAGAACCTGCTCTAGCGCGGCTCGCTGCGTAATCGATCGGTCAGCAGCCCACCGTGCGCGTCGCCGCGGGGCAACAGCCGGCGACCGCGAGCCCGGTAGCACCGGTTCCATGCCGACGGCGCGCCGCAACAAGGGCGGCTCGCGGGTCGTTCCGGTACAATTCGCGCCCCCTAGAGCTTCCTTTGCGTGCCAGGCGTTGCGCATGTTCCGCACGACCATGACGATCGAAGGCTTCGATCCCGAGCTCGCCCGCGCCATCTCCGGCGAGCGCCGCCGCCAGGAGGAGCACATCGAGCTCATCGCCTCCGAGAACTATGCGAGCCCGCGGGTGCTCGAGGCACAGGGCTCGGTGCTCACCAACAAATATGCCGAGGGCTATCCCGGCAAGCGCTACTACGGCGGCTGCGAGTACGTGGATATCGTCGAGCAGCTCGCGATCGATCGCGCGCGGCAGCTCTTCGGCGCCGACTTCGCGAACGTCCAGCCGCACTCGGGCTCGCAGGCGAACGCCGCCGCCTATCTCGCGCTGGTGCAGCCCGGTGACCCCATTCTCGGCATGAGCCTCGACCATGGGGGTCACCTCACGCACGGCGCCAAGGTCAACTTCTCGGGCAAGTTCTTCCGCGCCGCGCAGTACGGCATTCACCCCGAGAGCGGCGAGATCGACTACGCGCAGGTGCAGCGTCTTGCCGAGGAGCATCGCCCGAAGATGATCATCGCCGGGTTCTCAGCCTACTCACGCATCATCGACTGGGCACGCTTCGCGGCGATCGCCAGGAGCGTCGGCGCGTACCTGGTGGTGGACATGGCGCACGTCGCCGGGCTCGTCGCGGCGGGAATCTATCCGAACCCGGTGCCGCACGCCGACGTGGTGACCACCACCACCCACAAGACCTTACGTGGCCCGCGCGGCGGGCTGATCCTCGCGCGCGCGAACGAGGAGATCACCAAGAAGCTCAATTCGCTGGTGTTCCCCGGGACCCAGGGCGGACCGCTGATGCACGTCATCGCCGCCAAGGCGGTGGCGCTCCTCGAGGCACTGCAGCCGGAGTTCCGCGACTACCAGCGCCAGGTACTCGTCAACGCCCGCGCCATGGCGGCGCGCCTCGTCAAGCGCGGCTACCAGATCGTCTCGGGCGGCACCGACAATCACCTGTTCCTCATGAGTCTGGCCGACCGCAACATCACCGGCAAGGATGCCGACGCGGCCCTCGGACGCGCCAACATCACGGTGAACAAGAACGCCGTGCCGAACGACCCGCGGCCGCCGATGATCACCAGCGGCCTGCGCATCGGGACGCCGGCGTCGACGACGCGCGGCTTCCGCGAGGCCGAGATCGAGCAGGTGGCTGACTTCATCGCGCAGGTGCTCGATGCGGAAGGGGCAGCCTCGGTCGTCGAGCGCGTGCGTCCACAGGTGCTCGAGCTGTGTCGCCGCTTCCCGGTGTACGGACCGTAGCGCGGCCTGGGGAGCCGCATGCACTGCCCGTTCTGCGGCCACGAAGAGACCAAGGTAAACGACTCGCGGCTCGCGGGCGAGGGACGGCAGATCCGCCGTCGCCGCGAGTGCCTCAAGTGCGGTGAGCGCTTCACGACCTTCGAGACTGCCGAGCTCCTCATGCCGCTCGTCGTCAAGGGCGATCGCGGGCGCGAAGCTTTCGACGAGGGCAAACTCCGCGCGGGCATGGAGAAGGCGCTCGAGAAGCGTCCGGTGCCGCGCGAGCAGATCGACGAGGCCGTGAGTCGCATCGTGCATCGGGTGCGCGGCCTCGGCGACCGCGAGGTTTCCTCGCGGGCGATCGGCGAGCTCGTCATGGAGGAGCTGCGCCACCTCGACGAGGTCGCCTACGTGCGTTTCGCCTCGGTCTACCGTCATTTCGAGGACGTGGAGGCGTTTCACGAGGAGATCGAGCGATTGCGCCGCGCACGCGCCCTTGCACCCGCGCCTGCGCGCAGCGAGTCCCCGCGCGGACGGCGCCGCGACGCGCGCCGTGCCGTCAACCGCGATCAGTTGCCGTTGCTGCCAGCCGAGCCCGCGGCCAACGACGCCGAGCCCGCGGCCAACGACGCCGAGCCCGGCGAGGGCGGCAAGAAGTGAACGTGACGCGCCCCCGGCAGGCGCGCGTGCCGGCCCGCGTGCGGGGGGGCGCGCCCCCCAGTGTTCCGCCGCGCTGCGCCCCCGGTTAATCGCCATGTTCTCCGACTTCGACCGCTTCGCCATGCAACGGGCCCTCACGCTTGCCGCACGCGGGCTCGAAACCACCGATCCGAATCCGCGCGTCGGCTGCGTCGTGGCGCAGCACGGCCGCATCATCGGCGAGGGGTGGCACGAGCGCGCCGGCGAGCCACATGCCGAGGTCGCGGCGTTGCGTGCCGCCGGCGCTCAGGCGGCCGGCGCAGCGCTTTATGTAACGCTCGAGCCTTGCAGTCACCACGGCCGCACGCCGCCGTGTGTCGAGGCCCTCACCGCAGCGCGCGTGGCGCGCGTCGTCTACGCCACCGACGATCCGAACCCCCAGGTGAGCGGCCGCGGCGCCGCGGCGCTGCGCGCGGCGGGCATCGTGGTTGAGGCCGGGCTCATGACCGAGGAGGCGACCGAGCTCAACGCCGGCTTCATGAAGCGCATGCGCGAGGGGCGGCCGTTGCTGCGCGTGAAGCTGGCAATGAGCCTCGACGGTCGTACCGCGCTCGCCAGCGGCGAGAGCCGCTGGATCACCGGGGAAGCGGCGCGGCACGACGTGCATCGCTGGCGTGCGCGCAGCTCCGCGGTGCTCACCGGTGTCGGCACCGTGCTCGCCGACGACCCGCGGCTCGACGTACGGCTGCCGGATGAGCCGGGTGCGCAGCGGCGGCGTCAGCCGCTGCGGATCGTGCTCGATACGCAGCTACGCACGCCACCCCAGGCACGGCTGCTCGACGGGGGCGGAGAGGTGCTGATTCTGACCGCACTCACGGCGGCGGACGATGCACGCGCCGCCGCGCTGACAGCGCGTGGTGCGCGCGTCGAGTCTCTGCCGACCGTCGATGGGCGACTCGCCTTGCCGGCAGTGCTGGACCGGCTCGGGGAGCTCGAGTTGAACGAGATACTGGTCGAGGCAGGCGCGACGCTCGCTGGCGAGTTTCTGCGGACCTCGCTCGCGGATGAGCTGCTGCTGTATGTCGGGCCGCGGCTTCTCGGACC
>DATIZW010000137.1:0-10941 GCA_035516875.1 Steroidobacteraceae bacterium | reverse complement strand
CCGCTCGCGGCGAACAGGATGACGAAGTCGGCATGATCGGCGTGGCTGATGAAGTGCTTGGTGCCGTTGATGACGAAGTCGCCGCCCTTCTCGAGCGCGGTGGTCTTCATGCCGCGCAGATCCGAGCCCGCCTGTGGCTCGGTCATCGCCAGGCACTCGACGCGCTCGCCGCGTACCGCCGGCAGCAGGTAACGCTCGCGCTGTGCGCCTTCGCATGCCAGCAGGATGTTGGAGGGGCGTGCCACGCAGGTGTACTGCAGCGCGTAGTTGGTATAACCGAGCTCCTTCTCGTACAGCACCCAGCTCACCGCATCGAGCCCGGCGCCGCCCACCTCGCTCGGCATGTTGGCGGCATAGAGCCCGGCGGCGATGGCTTTGTCGCGCAGCGGGCGCCACAACGCCTCGCGCAGCGCGCCGCTGTCTTCGACCTCGCGCTCGTGCGGCACCAGCTCCTGACGGACGAAATCGCGCGTGGTCTTGATGATGAGCTGCTGCTCTTCACTCAGGGAAAAATCCATCGGGGTCTCCTCAGGCAGACGCGTTGCGGCTCTTGCGGGCGGCCGCGCCGCCCACCGTGCTCATCGCCCACTCGTACAGCAGCTCGAGCTGCAGCCGCAGCTGATCGACCTGCCGCGCGGCGGGCCAGTCGGCGCGATTCGCCACGGTGCTCGCGGTGATGCCGTTGATGAACGTGATCACCGAGCGCAGCAACTGCTCGCGCGTAGCCCGCGACCACAGCTGCCAGGCGGCGGCCCAGCAGTGCGCGAGACAGCGTTCGAACAGGCGCAGGTACTCGCGGTGCATCCAGGCGTTGATGCGCCGCATGCGGCGATCCGCCGGCAGCTGTCCCCAGAACGAGATGTAGAAGCAGCACTCGATGTAGCGGGTCTCATCGACCGGCAACGCCTCGGTGAGCAGCGTCAGCAGATCGGACGGCGGCCCGGCACCGCGCGGCGTCAGCCGCTCCTCGATGCGGCGCAGAATCAGCCGCAGCGCGGCGACGATGATGTCCTGCTTGGTGTCGAAGTAGTGCGCCACCATGCCGGTGGTGTAGCCGGCCTCGCGGGCGATGCGCACGATGGTCGCCTGATCGAAGCCGTACTGCGCCACCACGCGGCAGGCCACCAGGGCGATTTGCTCGCGCCGCTCCTGATGATCGACGATCTTCGGCATGGTCAGCGCGTCGCGGCCTGCAGCTCTTCGAGGCGCGCGCGTACCGCGGCATCGAGCGGTGCCGCCCGGCCCTCGCCGGTGTGCACGTGCAGATAGAGCTGCTCGGCGCTGGCGATGAGCGCGTCGTCGCGGCGGCGATGCAGCGCGTGCTGGACGCGCACCCGCTTGTCGTCCACCTCCAGCACCCGCGTCAAGACGTAGAGCGGCTCCTGCGCGCGCGCCTCGGCCTTGTGGGTCACGCGGGTCTCGACGGTGTAGAGGCTGCGGCCCGAGCGGCGGTAGGCAGCGTCGACGCCCGCGTCGCGAAACAACGCGTCGGTCGCATCGCCGAACACCTGCAGGTAGCGGAAATCGGTCATGTGGCCGTGGTAGTCGATCCACTCCGGCCGCACGTGTGTCTCGAGCAGGCGCAGCGGACCGCTGGGCCGCGCGGCTGCCGTGCGCGCCGCGGCGGCGAGCGGCGCACGTGCCGCGGCGGCGCTCTCATAGAGACGTTCCTCGAGCGCCCGCAGCGTCGCCCCCGCACCGATGTTGTATTCGCGGAGCACCTGCTGGATGGCCACCAGGTAGTCATCGCGCAGCCGCTCGAGCTCGCGGATCGAGCGGCCCGCGGCCTGCGCCGCCGTGCCCGCCACCATCTTGTCGATCAGCGCCTCGCTCAGCTCGGGTGCCTCGAGCTTGGTCCACGGCCACTTCAGGCAGGGTCCGAACTGGCGCAGCATGTGCCGCATGCCGGTCTCGCCGCCCGCCAGGTGATAGATGAGGTTGGTACCCATGGCGGCCCAGCGCAGCCCCGGACCGTAGACGATGGAGTCGTCGAGCTCGCCGGTGGTAGCGACGTCCTCGTTGACCATGTGCAGGATCTCGCGCCACAGCGCCTCCTGCAGCCGGTCGGTGAGGTGTCCCGGCACCTCGCGCCGCACGCGCAGCGGATGCATGCCGATGTAGGTGTAGAAGCGCGCTGCCGCGGCGAGCGCGCCTTCCGCGGTCTGCCGGCCGCCCACCAGCTCGACGAGCGGCAGCAGGTACACGGGGTTGAAGGGATGCCCGACCAGCAGCCGCTCGGGGGCGAGCATGTCGCGTTGCAGGTCCGAAGGCATGAGGCCGGAAGTACTCGAGGCGATCACCACGTCGGGCGGCGCCCGGCGGCTGACCTCGGCGAGCACCCGCTGTTTGAGGTCGAGCTGCTCGGGGACGTTCTCCTGGATGAAATCCACGTGCTGCGCCATGGCGGCCAGGTCGGTCGTGAACGACAGCTTGCCCTTCGGCGGCAGCGGCGCGAACGTGAGGCGCGCGAGCGCCCCCTCGGCGTTGGCGACGGCGCCGCGGATCCATTCCTCCATCTGCGGCTTCACGTCGGCGGCGATGACGTCGATGCCGAAGTGCAGCGCGCGCGCCGCCCAGCCGCCGCCGATGACTCCGGTACCGAGAAGACCGAGCGTCCGCACCTGTCTCATGAGCACACCCACCCAGCGTGGCACGCGCGGAGGACCGCGAGGCGGCGTCCCGGGCGCGAGTCTTTTTAATGTCGTCATTATAATATAATAAATCGACCGGCTTGTGCAGCGTCCCGCGGCGGTGGTCGCAGCGCACCACGGGCGGCCGCCTTGAGGCTCGCGCACGGTTTGGGGACAATGGTGCCGGGTCGAACCTCGGAAGACGAACAGCAACAGGAGGCAGCATGGGCTTGTTAGATGGATTGCTGGGTGGCGCCGTCGGAGCCGAGATGGCGACGGTGGTAAATTCCTTTATTCAGCAGCACGGCGGCATCCAGGGGATCGTCGCGCAGCTCGAGAAGCAGGGACTCGGCGAGACCGCGCGCTCGTGGGTCTCGAGCGGAGCCAATCAGCCGATCTCGGCCGATCAGCTGCATCAGGTGTTCGGCAGCGGTGTGATCGGACAGCTGGCAGCGAAGGCCGGCATGAATCCGCAGGATCTGGCGACCAAACTCTCGCAGGTGCTGCCGGGGGCGATCGACAAGCTGACTCCGGGCGGAACGATTCCGGCCAAGAGCGCTTAGCTCACCCCGTGCACCCATACGGCACGGCCTGCGCGTGCCGTTCCCTGCGTGCGGCTATGTAAAGGCCGCGCGCGCCCCCGCCTTGCAAACCCGGTAAGCGGCGCGCATCGTGAGGGCGCCGCAAAGCATCACAACAAGCGGCGCTCAACGAGGGGATTTGTAATGAAACGTAGCGCGTACTTGCTGGCGACGGCCGTTGCCCTCGCCGCGACGGTGAGCGCGGCGCCCTATCCACGTGGACCCGCTCGCGCGACGGATCTGGGGCCGGCGGCGGCCTTCGCCGAGAACGCGCGACTCACGGTGACGGTGACGCTGAAGTTGCGTAATGCCGACCAGATCGATCGACTGATCCAGTCGGTCTACACGCCCGGATCGCCCCAGTACCGGCAATTCCTGACCCCCGATGAGTTCCGCAGCCAGTTCGGCCCGTCGGCTGCGGCGATCGCCGCAGTCACGCGGGAGCTCGAGGCGCAGGGCCTCGCCGTGACGCGCTCGGCCACGGCGCAGCTGCACGCGAGCGGGAGCGCCGCGCAGATCGAGAAGGCATTCGCGGTGGAGCTGCACAGCTTCGAGGTAGACGCGACGACTACGACATCGGCTTACCGCTACCGCGCCCCGCTCGGCGCGCCGCACGTTCCCGCGGCGATCGCCGGCGAGGTGCGCGGGGTGCTCGGCCTTGATTCGCGGCCGCGGATGGCGCCGCACCTGCGCCGTCCGCTGCACGTGCCGGTGCCGGGCGCTCGCGCCAGCGCGACGAGCCCGCCCAACACCTCGGACCCGCCGGGGCTGTGGACGGTCGTCGACTTCGCGGAGTACTACGACGTAAACCCGCTCTACCGGCAGGGCATCACGGGCAAAGGACGCACCCTCGCGATCGTCACACTCGCCTCGTTCACGCCGAGTGATGCCTACAAGTACTGGGGCGCCCTTGGTCTGAAGGTCCACCACAACCGCATCAGCGAGGTGCAGATCGACGGCGGCGCGGGTCCGCCGAGCGACGAATCCGGCTCGGACGAGACCACGCTCGACGTCGAGCAGTCCGGCGGTCTCGCGCCCGGTGCCCGCATCGTCGTCTACGAGGCGCCGAACACCAGCCAGGGGTTCATCGATGCCTTCGCGGCAGCGATCGACAGCAACAAGGCCGACACCGTTTCGACGAGCTGGGGTGAGTGGGAAGGCTTCGATGGCCCAGATCTGGTGGTCGGCGCTCTGGCGGAAAGCGGCCTGGTGACGAATCCGGCCAACGGCGAGCAGACCACCATCGTCGAGGCGAACGACGATCTGCTCGCGCAGGCGGCGTTGCAGGGACAGACCTGGTTCGCAGCATCGGGTGACTACGGCGCCTACGACTCGGTCAACTCCTTGCCGCTGACACCGTCCCCGGGACAGCCGTTCAGCTACAACGCCATACTCTCGGTGGATGATCCGGGGATGCAGCGCTACATGACGGCGGCCGGCGGCACGACGCTCCCCGGACCGCAGGTCTACAGCGGACCGACCGGCGCACCGATCGTGATCAACGTCGCCCACGAGCAGGCGTGGGGCTGGGACTACCTGGCACCGCTCTGCAACGCCTTCGGGCAGAACGCCGTCGAGTGCCGCACTTACCCGATCGGCAGCGGCGGCGGCGTCAGCATCTACGTCCCGCGGCCCTTCTACCAGTGGTCGCTGCCCGGTATGGCGGACACCGTGCGGGGGCAGGCCCTGTCACAGCTGACGCCTCGGCCGTCGCAGCTGCTCTACCGGCTGCCGGCCCACTTCCCGGGTCGCAACGTACCGGATCTCTCGACCAACGCCGATCCGCAGACCGGGTACGTGATCTACTACACCTCCGACGTGAATGGCTTCGAGATCGAGCAGGCCGGTGGCACCAGCTTCGTGGCCCCCGAGCTCAATGGCGTGGCGAGCCTGTTCGTCGATGCCCTGCACCATCGCGTCGGACTCCTGAACCCGGCGCTCTATGCCATCGCCGCCTCGCCGGGTGCGTATCGCGGTCACCGTGCGCCGCTGCGCGACGTGACCCACGGCGACAACTGGTACTGGCACGCCCACGCGGGCTATAACCAGACGACCGGCGTCGGCGTACCCGATGTCGCCAACCTGCTCGAAGCGCTCGAGGCACTCGAACAGTGAGGCGGTGACGCCGGCAGGCGGGCGGGCCTGAATCAGCCCCGCGCCTTCGCCAGCGCCGCAGGCTGCGCGCAGAAGCGCCGCAGCCGCGCGCACGCGGCATCGAGCGTCGCCTCGTCGGCGGCGAAGCACACGCGCACGCAGCGCGTTGCGCCCGGACCGAACGCCGCGCCATCCATGACCGACACGCGCTCCGCGGCATAGAGCGCGCGCATGAACTGTCCGCCACTCAGGCCCGTGGCGCTCACGTCGATCAGCATGAACATGCCGGCTTCCGGGAGGATGGGCCGCAACGCGCCGATGCCGCGGATACCCTCGACAAAGCGCAGCTGGCGCGCGGCGCAGTACTCGCGCACGCGTGTCTCGGCTTGCGGGGCGAGCGCGAGCGCCGTAACGGCGGCCTCCTGAATGAAGCCCGGCAGCCCGAACAACATGCACATCGCGACGTGCTCGGCGTGTACCGCGAGCTCGCGCGGACCCACGAACCATCCGGCGCGCCAGCCGGTCATGGCGTGCGACTTGGAGAGGCTGCCGAGCGTCACGACCCGCTCCGGAAGGCGCGCCGCAAGCCCCGGCACGCGTCCCCCCGGCGCCAGCCCGGCATAGACCTCATCCGCCACCAGCCACAGATCGTGACGGCGCGCCAGCGCGCCGAGGAACTCGAGCTCGGTCTCGTTCAGCACCACGCCACTCGGGTTATTGGGACTCGCCCAGAGAATTGCACGCGTGCGCGGCGTCACCAGCGCCGCGAGCGCCGCGAGGTCCGGCCGCCACGCGGCGTTCACCGGCGCGCACACCATGCGGGCCCCCGACACCTCGATGGTAGCGGGGTAGGTCGGATACATCGGCTCGAAGGTGATGACCTCGTCGCCGGGGCCCGCGAGGCACAGCGAGGCGACGAACAGCGCGTTCTGTGCCCCGGCGAAATAGACGACGTTGTCGGCATCGACTGCCTGACCGCTGCGCTCGCTGTGCGCACCGGCGATCGCCTGGCGCAGCGCCCGCCGGCCGGTGGCCGGGGTGTAGTGCGTGTCGCCCGCGCGCAGCGCGGCGATCGCTTGCTCGATCACCGGCGCCGGCGTCTCGAGGTTCGGATCGCCTATGCTGAGTATGATCACGTCCTCGCCGCGCTCACGCGCCGCCACCGCCTCGTAGTGCGTGAGCCACGCCGCGGCGCCGTCACCGCCGATACGCTCGACCAGTTGGGAGAACCTCACGTACTTACTGTGCGTGGGCGGTGTTAACATTTCAAGCACATGAGCGCGCCGCCCTGGACTGTTGGACGCTACGTGGTCGAGACGCTGGCCGCCAACGGCATCGACACCGTATTCGGCATTCCGGGCGTACATAACATCGAGCTCTATCGCGGCCTCGAGCTGTCACGCGTGCGTCACGTGCTGGTGCACCACGAGCAGAGCGCGGGGTTTGCCGCCGACGGCTATGCACGCGCGAGCGGACACCCGGCCGCGGCATTCGTCATCTCCGGCCCCGGCGTCACCAACGCCCTCACGGCGCTCGCGCAGGCGTGGTCCGATTCGGTGCCGCTGCTGCTGATTGCGAGCGCGCCGCTGCGCGCAACGCTCGGCCGGCACTGGGGCGTGCTGCACGAGCTCAGGGACCAGCGGGCCCTGGTGGCCGACGTGACCGGATTTGCCGGTAGTGCGCGCAGCGACACCGAGGTGCGCGATCATCTGCGTTCCGCCTTTGCCGCACTGCGCGCCGCGCGGCCGCGGCCCGCCTATCTCGACATTCCGCTCGATCTGCTCGGTGAGCCGACCACGCTGCGGCCGGAAGTCTTCGCGCGCCCTCCCCCGCTGGCCGCGCCGCCGCATGCCGCCGTGGATGCCGCGCTTGCGCTCCTCGCCACGGCCGAACGGCCGCTGCTCATCGCCGGCGGCGGTGCGCGCGCCGCCGGCGGTGTACTGCGGCAACTGCTCGAAGCCCTGGATGGATACCTGGTCACGACGGTGGGCGGCAAGGGCGTCGTGGCGGAAAGCCACCCCGCGAGCCTCGGTGCGAGCCTGCCCTTTGTGCCGACCCAGGAGCGTGTGGCGCAGGCGGATGTGGTGGTGGCTGCCGGCACCGAGCTCTCAGAGACCGACGTGTACAGCACCACACGCATCAGGATCGACGGTCAGCTGATCCGCATCGACGTCGATGAGCGCAAGCTCTTCGATCACTATGGCGCCGCGGTCACGGTACCGGGTGATGCGGCGGCGGCCTTGAATCTGCTCGCCAGGGCGGTCCACGGGCGCAGCGGCTGGCGTACCGCCTGCGGCGACGGCGCCGCCCATCGCGCGCGCATCGACGCGCAGCTCGATGCCGCCGCGCGCCGCGCGCTGCCTGCGGTGCGGGCGTTGCGGGCGGCGCTGCCCGCCGACGGCGTCATCTTCAGCGACATGACGCAGATCGCCTACCTCGGTAACTATGCGTTTGCCGCCGAGCGGCCCGGGCTGTGGTTTCATCCCTCGGGCTACGGGGCGCTCGGCTATGCGCTGCCCGCGGCGCTCGGCGCGAAAATCGCGCAGACCCAGCGACCGATCGTGGCACTCGCCGGCGACTTCGGCGTGCAGTTCACGCTGCCGGAGCTGATGACGGCGGTCGAGCTCGACCTGACACTACCGGTCGTGGTGTGGAATAACGAGGCGCTCGGCCAGATCCGCGACGACATGCGCGCGGCCGGCATCGCCCCGATCGGCGTCGTGGCGCGCACGCCGGACTTCGTCGCGCTCGCCGGCGCCTGCGGCGCCGCGGGGGTGCGGGTCGAGAGCGCGACGGCGCTCACCGAGGCGCTGCATGCGGCGTTGCGCCGTCCGGGACCGACGCTCCTCGAAGTGGTGGCCGCGGACTTCCGCGACGCCTGACCCGGGCGCAAGGTCCGCGCGCTCACTCCTCGAGCAGGCTCTGCAGCCTCGCGAGCGCCGCCTTCCAGCTGCGGCGTACCGGCTCGACGTCGCCCTGCTTCGCCAGCCGGCTCACCTGCACGGCGATCTGACTCTTGGCGCGTCCCCTGGCGTAGAAGCCGATGTCGACGCGTGCGCCCTGCTTCCAGCGGCCGCGGAAGTACTTGTCCTTGGTGTGTGCCGAGGGCTCGAAGGCACCGGTGGGGAACCACTTACGGCGCTCGCCGGCGCGCGCCGTCACCTCGTAGAGGTGCGGCAGGCGCGTCGACAGCGTCCGCGAAATCGCTACCGAGAAACCGTCGGCGCTCTGGTGCCGTACGCGCAGGCCGCGGGCACGCTCGTACTCGACCGCAACCATCTGACTCCACCAGCTCGGCACCCGGTGCCGCGCGGCGAGCAGGTGGGCAATTTCGCGATGCGCGAGTTTCTGTGCGCCGGCCCGATCGAGCGTCGCGAACCAGGCTGCCCAGTCCCTGCCGGTGCGCGCCTTGACGGCCGCATCGCTCATCGACGGGACATGGGTGCGCGCTGCAGCGCTCATGAGTGATCCCCTCCGGCCGCATGGGTCAGCAACCGGCCCGCCTCGGTGGTCTCGCTGGGCAATCCGCCCGGGGGTTGCGGCCGAGCGTCAAGGTAAGCGAAGCCGTGCGTCACAATCAACCGCGCGGCCTCTCCTGGGGAGCTGTCCGCGCTCACCCCCGTCGCCACATGTGTGCACATCGGCGGCGCAAGTAGGATTCCGCCTACAAACGGTAAGCTGAGTGTCGTACTCTGCCGGAGCGACGGACCCGGTAGTGTGTGCCCACCATGGCAATGCACGGATCGACAGGGACTGCGTCGGGAGGCTCGATGGCAAGGGTGCTCATTGCTGACGATCATGCGATGACCCGAGCAGGGCTGCGCCGCTGGCTGGAGCAGGACCGGGCGATCAATGCGATCGCCGAGGCGGCGAGTGGCGCGGAGACGCTGCAGCAGCTGCGTGATGGGCCGTGGGACCTGGTGGTCCTCGACATCAACATGCCCGACCGTAGCGGCATCGATATTCTGCGGCATATTCGCGCCGGTCACCCCGCGACGCGGGTCCTCGTGATCAGCGCGTTCGGCGAGAAGCAGTACGCCATCTACGCATTGCGGGCCGGGGCCGCGGGCTATCTGGCCAAGGATCAGGCCCCCGAGGAGTTCATGCGCGCGGTGCATACCGTGCTGGCCGGACGGCGCTTCGTGAGTGCCGCGCTGACCGAGCTGTTGGTGGATGCGCTCGATGAGCCCGCCGACCGGCCGCTGCACGCGGCCCTGTCGCAACGTGAATTCCAGATCCTGTGCAAGCTTGCCGTCGGGCGTAGCGTCTCGGAGATCGCCCAGGAGCTGTGCATCAGCGTCAAGACGGTCAGCACCTATCGGGCTCGCGTTCTTGAGAAGATGAAGCTCGATACCAATGCCGACCTCACCACGTATGCGCTGCGCAACGGACTCGTACAATAGCGCACGAGGTCGAGGTCAGAGTGCACTGACACGGTGAGCCGGCCACTTCCGGCTTTCAGGACGGCGCACCGGCCCCAAACTGCAGGGGAGAGGTTGGCGGGACCCGGCTGCACCGCGCGGGTCACCATGGTGGGGTTCTGTTAAGTGTCTTTGGTTATGGCTGACAAATCTGCTTTGCGCGTCCTGCTGGTCGAGGACTCTGCCCTGCTCGCCAGCCGGCTCGCCGAGCTCATTCGCCGCCTGCCCGACGTCGACCTCATCGACACCGTGGAGACCGAAGCGGACGCGCTCAAGCAGATCTCTGCTGCGGCCCCCGACGTGCTGATCCTCGATCTGCACCTGCGAGCTGGCTCCGGCTTTGGCGTGCTGCGCTCGCTGCGGCACGGGGAGCAGCGCCCCAAGATCATCATCCTGACTAATTTCGGGCTACCCGAGTATCGGCGCGAGGCGGAGCTGCTCGGCGCCGAGGCGTTTCTCGACAAGTCCCGGGACTACTTCCGGCTGCCGGCGCTGCTCAGCGGCTTCGCCCGCGAACGCTCCGAGGAGCGACCACACTGATCGCCGTGACCGCACTGATCGCGCGATCAGTGCACGGCTGACGTCTGCGTTTCGGCGAGCACCCGGGCGGCCGGCAGGCGCACTTCGATTTCCGTCCCGCCCCCGTTTGCCGGACGCGCCCGCCAGCGCCCGCCGAGTCCTGCCGCACGATGGCGCATCGCTACGAGTCCGTGCGAGCCCAGTCCGCGCAGCCGCTCGGGTGCCAAGCCGACGCCGTCGTCGCGGATTCGCATGACCAGCCAGTTGCCCTGAACATCGATCGATATCTCGACCGTCTGGGCGCGGGCGTGCTTGAGGATGTTGGTGAGTGCCTCCTGCACGATGCGGTACACGGCGATCGACGCGTCCGGGGTGAGTCGCAGCTCCTCGTTCGGGTAACGCTCGATGACCTTGAGGCCGGCTCGCCCGCAGGTGTCGGCAACGTGCCAGCGCAGCGCCGGAAACACCCCAAGATTGTCGAGCAGCGATGGCCGCAGGTTCTCCACCACACGGCGCTTGAGATCGACGCCCGATTGCAACGCTTCGTGTACGCGGGTGAAGTGCGTCTGCACTTCCGGATCATCGCTGGGCAGTCGCTCCTGGATCCAGGAGATGTCCATGCGCGCCGCTACCAGCAGCCCGCCGAGCTCATCGTGCAGCTCGCGCGACAGCGAGGACTTCTCCTGCTCTGCGAGC
>DATIZW010000136.1:0-8027 GCA_035516875.1 Steroidobacteraceae bacterium | reverse complement strand
TGCACTGACCGCAGCCGCGCCGTCCGCTACAGATTGCGGATCAGCGCATCGCCGAAGGCGCTGGTCGAGACTTCGTGTGCCCCCTCCATGAGGCGAGCGAAATCGTAGGTCACGATCTTCTCGCCAATGGTCCTGTCCATGGCGCCGACGATCGCGTCCGCCGCCTCGGACCATCCGAGGTAGCGGAACATCATCTCCCCGGAAAGGATCACCGAGCCCGGATTGACCTTGTCGAGATTGGCGTACTTCGGCGCGGTACCGTGGGTCGCCTCGAATACCGCGTGACCGGTGAGGTAGTTGATGTTGCCGCCCGGCGCGATGCCGATGCCGCCGACCTGTGCGGCGAGTGCATCCGAGAGGTAGTCACCGTTGAGGTTG
Organism: Steroidobacteraceae bacterium; assembly: GCA_035516875.1. Lineage (GTDB taxonomy): Bacteria > Pseudomonadota > Gammaproteobacteria > Steroidobacterales > Steroidobacteraceae > 13-2-20CM-66-19. The sequence goes on along the minus strand of DATIZW010000136.1, from coordinate 7,649 downwards.
GTCGTCGCGATGACGTCGAATTCCTCCGGTCGTGTCAGCACCTGCTGCAGCGTGATGTCGGCGATGGCGTCCTTGACGATGACGCGGCCGGCCTTGCGCGCCGCGTCCATTTCGGCGTTCGCTTCCTTTTCGCCGCGGGCCGCCTTGGCGCGCTCCCACTGCTCCCAGGTGTAGCAGTGCGCGGCGAACTCGCGCTCGGCGAGCTGATAGCCCCAGTTGCGGAATGCCCCTTCGGTGAACTTCTGGATGTTGCCCTTGTGGACGAAGGTCAGGCTCTTGCGCTTGTGCGCCACGGCGTAGTTGAGCGCGGCGCGGATGAGGCGGTCCGAGCCTTCCTTCGATACCGGCTTGATGCCGATCCCGGAGGTCTCGGGAAAGCGGATCTTGGCATACGCCTTGGGGAAAGCCTGACGGAAGAGCTCGAGAAACTTCTGATCGTCGGGGCTGCCGGCCTCGAACTCGATGCCCGCGTAGATGTCCTCGGTGTTCTCGCGGAAGATAACCATGTCGACCCGCTCGGGATGCTTGACCGGGGAGGGTACGCCCTTGAACCAGCGCACCGGACGCAGGCACACGTACAGATCGAGCATCTGGCGCAGTGCAACGTTGAGCGAGCGGATGCCGCCGCCGACCGGGGTGGTGAGCGGCCCCTTGATGGACACGAGATATTCGCGGCACGCCGCAACCGTCTCCTCGGGCAGCCAGGTGTTGAACAGCCTGTTGGCCTTCTCGCCGGCGAAGACCTCCATCCAGTGGATCTTGCGCTGGCCGCCGTAGGCCCGCTCTACCGCCGCGTCCATGACGCGCACGCTGGCGCGCCAGATGTCCGGCCCGGTGCCGTCGCCCTCGATGAAGGGGATGATCGGGTTTGCGGGCACCGCCAGCTTGCCATCGTGTATGGCGATCTTCGCGCCCCCGGGGGGCGGCGCGACCTTCGGGGTGGCGACCGTGGCCATAGGTTCTCTCCTGGGAAAGTCCCGGCCGCACGGGGTGCCGCCGGGCGCGCAATGCTAGCACAGGCGCTTGCGCGGGCGCGGGCGCGTACCTAAGGACGACTGCGTATGAGAGACTGCGACGCGTGCTTTGCGCCGGGGGGCGGTGAGGAACCGAGCAGCGTATGTCCGAGGGCATGGGTATTAATAAGAGTAGTACGGCCGTCGCCAAGCCCTCGGTGCTGCGTCAGATGTGCGCGGTGCGGCCGATCGACCCGGCACCGGTCGGCAAGAACCGTCTGAAGCAGGTGCTGAGTGCGCGCGCACTGATTGCCATTGGCCTCGGCGCCACCATCGGCAGCGGAATTTTCGTGCTCACCGGCACGGTTGCTGCCAACCACTCGGGGCCTGCGATCACCCTATCGCTGCTGATCGCGGCATTCGGCGGGGGACTGGCGGCGCTGTGCTACTCGGAGTTCGCCGCGTTCCTCCCGGTGCCCGGCAGTGCTTACAGCTACACCTACGCTACCCTCGGCGAGGCGCTCGCCTGGTTCATCGGTTGGAACCTGCTGCTCGAGTACGCGATCTCGGCTTCGGCGGTGGCGGTGAGCTGGTCGGCTTACGTGATGAGCCTGCTGACTGACGCACACATCCATCTGCCGGCGGCGCTCGTCAACGCGCCGCTCGGCCTCGATGCTCATGATCACGTGATGAGCACCGGCGCCATCGTCAACCTGCCGGCTGTGCTGATCATTGCCGCCATGACCGCGCTCCTGTACGTGGGGGTGCGCGGCTCGGCTAGCGCCAACACCTTCATGGTGGCACTGAAGGTCGGCATCATCGTGATCATCGTCATTGCCGGCCTGCAGTACATCGACGCGGCGAACTGGCGGCCGTACGTACCACCCAACACCGGCATTCGCGGTCATTTCGGCTGGACCGGCGTGCTGCAGGGCGCGGCCATCATCTTCTTTTCCTACGTCGGCTTCGACACCGCCTCGACCACCGCGCTCGAGGCGCGCAATCCGCAGCGCGATCTGCCGATCGGCATCATCGGTGCCCTGGTGATCTCGGCGGTGCTCTACGTCGCCATGTCGACGGTGCTCACCGGCATGGTGCCGTTCCGCAAGCTCGATTCCGACGCCCCGGTCGCCGTCGCCCTGGATGCCCACCCGCAGCTTGCCTGGCTCTCGTGGTTCGTCAAGGTCGGCGTCATCGCCGGCATGACATCGGTGATACTCACCTCGCTCCTCGGCCAGCCGCGTATCCTGTTGTCGATGGCGGACGACGGGTTGCTGCCGCCCGTCATGAGCCGCTGCCATCCGCGCTTCAAGACGCCGCACGTCTCGACCGTCGTCACCGGTGTGTTCGCCGCGTTGATCGCCGCCATCTTTCCCCTTGACCTGCTCGCGGATCTCATTTCCATGGGCATCCTGCTCGCATTCGCGGTGGTGTGCGCGGGAGTGCTGGTGCTGCGCTACACGCGCCCCGACGCGCCGCGTCCGTTCCGCGTGCCGTGTGCGCCGGTCACCTGTGTACTCGGCACGGTGGTGTGCCTCGGCATGACTTACTTTCTTTCCGCCGCCACCTGGGGACGGCTGGTGATCTGGACCATCATCGGCATGTCCATCTACGCGTTCTACGGGTTCCGCAACAGCCGTCTGCGCCGATGACCCTGACGCTTGCGAGCACGCCCGCCGCGGACGGCTTCCGCATGCCGGGGGAATTTGCAGCGCACGCTGGCTGCTGGATGCTCTGGCCGGAGCGGCCGGACAACTGGCGCGAGGCGGCACGCCCGGCGCAGCTCGCCTTCGCCCAGGTGGCCGCGGCGATCGCGCAATTCGAGCCGCTAACGGTGGGTGCATCGAGCGCGCAGTACCTGACGGCGCGCGCCATGCTCACCGAGCGGGTGCGGCTGGTGGAGATGGCGCACGATGACGCCTGGATGCGCGACGTCGGGCCCACCTGCGTGGTGAACGGACGTGGTGCCGTGCGCGGTGTCGACTGGCATTTCAACGCCTGGGGGGGCCTCGACGGCGGACTTTATTTTCCGTGGGACCAGGACGAGTTGGTGGCGCGCAAGGTGCTCGAGTGCGAGGGGCTCGCCCGCTACCGCGCCCCGATGGTGAACGAAGGCGGCGCCATCCACGTGGATGGCGAGGGCACGGCGCTCGTCACCGAGGAGTGTCTCCTCAACCCCAACCGCAACCCGAGCTTGTCGCGCGGCGACGTGGAACGGTTGCTGCGCGCCTACCTCGGGGTGAGTCAGATCATCTGGCTCGGGCGCGGGGTATTCAACGACGAGACCAACGGGCACGTCGACAATCTTGCCTGCTTCGCGCGAGCGGCAGAGGTGTGTCTCACCTGGACCGAACGGCGACGCGACCCGCAGTATGCGATCTCGCGCGATGCCTGGGAGCGGCTGCACGACGCGCGCGACGCGCGCGGCCGGCGTCTGCGAGTCACGCGGCTGCCGATGCCGGGCCCGTTGACGCTGCGTGCCCGCGAGGCGGCCGGGATCGTCGCCCGCGAGGGCAGCAAGCCGCGCCGTGCGGGTGAGCGTCTCGCGGCGAGTTACGTCAACTTCTACATCGCCAACGGCGGCATCGTCATGCCACTGCTCGATGCGCGCACCGACCGCCTGGCGGCCGCCCGGCTGCGACTACTGTTTCCAGGGCGTCGTGTCGTCGGCGTGCCGTCGCGTGAAATACTGCTGGGGGGCGGCAACATCCACTGCATCACGCAGCAGATTCCGGTCGGAACGCGCCGCCGCAGCTCCGTGACTGATCGTTGACGGCGGGCGCACGCCGGGGCCGTACGGCGCAGCGTCGTCGGAGCGCTACAGCAGCCGCTGCGCCGCCTCGAGCCAGGGGCGCTGCGCGCGGCGGTAGTGCCCGGGAGCGATGCGCGCCTGCTCGAGCAGCTCGCGGGCCACCTTGCGCGCTTCCTCGGGCCGTCCCTGCGCCTGTAGAAGCTGCGCATAGCGCACCGCAGCCTCGGCTCCGGGATAGGAGTGGGCGATCACCTGGTATTCCTCGAGAGCCTTCTGCACGTTGCCCTCGGCCGCGAGCGCGCGCGCGTACAGCAGATGCCCGACAGGCGAGCGGAAGTCGGGGTTCAGGCGTATGAGCTCATCGAGTGTCGCGCGCGCGGCGCTCGCGTCGCCCTTACCGAACTGCGCCTGCGCCAGGCCGAGCATCAGGTTGGGATCGTGCTCGTAGAGACCGGTGAGCGCCTCGCGGTACTGGGTAATCGCCTCGTCGTAGCGCTCGTGCCGCAGCAGCTCCTCGGCGTAACGCTGGCGGCTCGCGACGTTGCCGGCAAGTCGCACCTCGTCCTCGTAGCGGCGCAGATCGGCGCCGGGATCCAGAGCCTTCCTGAAGCCGCGCGCGGCACGCTGCGCTGTGCGGCTGCGGAACAGCTCGGGGATGATCTCGACTACCACGTAGGCGAGGATGCCGGCCATCCCCACACCGGGGATGATCAGCACCCAAATCCACAGCTGGTTGCGGCCGGTCTTGATGACGTGAATGATGAACGCCGCCTGGATGATTATCGAGAGTACAAAGAACAGCATTCACGGCTCTCCGCTATCCATGGTGTGCCGCAATCTACTTCGCCGCCGCGCGCTCTGACGAGGGCAGCGCGAACGCAATGAGGTAGTCGCCGCGCGCGGTGCCGAGCACGCCATGGCCACCGGCGCTGATGACGAGATACTGACGCTGATCGCGGCCGGCGCGGTAGGTCATGGGTGTCGCCTGGCCGCCGGCGGGCAGCCGGTATTTCCACAGCTCGCGCCCTGTCTCGATGTCGAACGCGCGCAGATAGTTGTCCATGGCCGCGCCGACGAACACCAGATCACCGGCGGTGATGATCGGTCCTCCCATGTTGGGCATTCCGAAGTCCCGCGTCGGCACGAACCACGGCGTCATCCCGGCAGTCGAGCCGAGGGGTGACTGCCAGGCGATCCGATTGCGTCGCAGATCCACGCTCACGAGCACGCCCCACGGCGGGGGGCTGCACGGCAAACCCCAGGGCGAGAGCAGCGGCTCACGGCGCATCGCATACGGCGTGCCCGCCTGGCGCGCAAACTCGGAGTGCGGGTAGCGGCCCGAGCGCCGCTGCTCTTCGAATTGCTGCGGTGTGAGCAACGTCACTACCGTCGGCAGCAGGTTCACTGCCGCGATGATGCGGCCGCGGCTCTCATCGAATGCCACACCACCCCAATTCACTCCGCCGATGTAGCCAGGCATGAGCAGCGCGCCACGCGTGTCGGGCGGGGTGAATATGCCCTCGTTGCGCAGCGATGCGATGAGATGGCGGCACTTGGCCCGATCCCAGAACGTGAGTCCCCAGGCGTCGGCAGGCTGCAGCGGTGCCTGCGGGGTCAGCGGTGGCAGAGAGGAGAACGGCTGCGTCGGCCATGCCTGCTCGCCCGGCACGCGGCTCGCCGGCACGCGACGCTCGGCGATGGGGAACAACGGCTGGCCGCGAGTGCGCTCGAAGACGTACAACATGCCGGTCTTGGTCGCCTGTATGACCGCCGGTACCGGCACGCCCTGCACGGCGACGTCGCCCAACACCGGCTGTGCGGCGAGGTCATAGTCCCACAGGTCATGGTGCACGAGCTGCTGCTGCCACACCGGTCGGCCGCTTCTGGCGTCGAGCGCGAGCAGCGAGTCGGCAAAGCGGTCGCTGCCGAGGCGCCGTCCACCGAAGAAATCCGGACTCGCCGAACCGGTGGGCACCAGCACCAGGCCATGCTCCTCATCGACCGACATGACGCCCCAGGCATTGCCGGCGCCGGTGGCCGCAGCCTGCACCAGGTCCCAGTCGAAGGCCGCGGGGTGCGCCGGCGAATCCGGCAGCGGGTCAAAGGACCAAAGCTTCGCGCCGCTGCGCGCGTCGTAGCCGCGGATAATGCCGCGCTCGACGTCCGTGGCGCGGTTGTCGCCGATCGCCGATCCCACGATGACGACGTTGCCGTACACCGCCGGGGGCGAGGTGACCAGGTACGCCCCGGCATCACGGATGCGCACGCCGCGCGTCAGATCCACCTGTCCGGCATCACCGAAGTCAGCGCATGGCCGCCCGGTCTCGGCATCGATCGCGAGCAGGCGCGCATCGAGGGTGCCGGTGAATACGCGCCGCCGGCAGATGCCGCCGAGCCGGGTGTCGGCGCTTTCCCACACGCTGACACCGCGCGAGCTGGTCTCGGTGTAGCGGCGCGTGCGATCGACGTGGGGGTCGAAGCGCCAACGCGGAAGTCCGGTCTCGGGGTCGAGCGCGATCACCACGTTGGTGGCAGTCTCGACGTACAGGCGACCGAAGGCGAGCACCGGTGTCGCCTCGAAAGTGAGCTTCGCGGCGCTGGCAAGTCCCGCACCCAGCTCCCCGGTGCGATAGCTCCAGGCGAGCGTGAGGTGTGCAACATTACCGCGGTTGATCTGATCGAGGCTCGAGAAGCGCTGACCAAACGCGTCGCCGCCGTAATAGCCCCAGTCGCTCGCCGCCGGCGCCTGCGCCTGCGCCGTGCTCGCCGCGCAGCACGCCACCGCGAGCAGTGCCGCACGCGCGCATGCGCGCGCGGAGCGCTTGCGCAAGAGCGCAGCCCTCGCAGCAGCTGGGACTGAAGATGGCATCACGGCCGGCATTATCCGCGATGGCGCGCGCTGTTGCGCGAGTTCGGGCCGCGCATCCGCCCGCATGCTGGTATTCTTGGCCACGTGCGTTCAACACGGGCGGTCGCGCCCCGTCTCGGGGTGGTGAGTCTCTTCCTCGCAGTTCACTGGCTCGCGGCCCCCGCGATCTCCGAGGCGCAGGCACTCACAGAAACCCCCAGCGCCGCGCCGCTACATCATCGTCCGCGGGTCGGTCTGGTGCTCTCCGGGGGCGGCGCGCGCGGTGCCGCCCACGTCGGCGTCCTCAAGGTGCTCGAGCAGACGCACGTACCGATCGATGCGATCGCCGGCACCAGCATGGGCGCGGTGGTCGGCGGGCTCTACGCGAGCGGCCTTTCGGCGCGCGACATCGAGAAGATCATGACCTCGATCAACTGGCAGGACGCCTTCCGTGACCGCCCGCCCCGCGAGGACCTCGATCTGCGACGCAAGGAGGAGGATGAGAACTACCTGGTGAAATTCCCGCTCGGGGTGCGGGACGGCCAGATCGTGCTGCCGAAAGGATTGGTTCAGGGGCAACGACTCACCGAGACGCTGCGCCGGCTCACCCTGCCGGTGGCGCGTATCACCCACTTCGATGACCTGCCCACGCCATTCCGTGCGGTGGCGACCGACCTCGAGAACGGCGACCGGGTCGTCATGGACTCGGGCGATCTGACCACCGCCATGCGCGCGAGCCTTTCGGCGCCTGGGGTGTTTGCGCCGGTCGAGCGCGACGGGCGGCTGCTGGTCGACGGTGGCATCGCCGATAACCTCCCGGTCGATATCGCGCGAGCCATGGGGGTGGACGTGCTCATCGTGGTGGACGTCAGTGCGCCGCTGCTGGTGCGACAGCAGCTGAGCAGCGCGCCAGTGATCTCCAACCAGATGCTGGCCATTCTCATACGCCACAATTCCGAGGCGCAGCTCGCCTCGCTGACGCCGAAGGACATTCTCATCCAGCCGCCGCTCGGCAACGCCTCGTCGTTCGACTTCGGCAGCGTCGGCAAGGTGATCGGAGCCGGCGAGATCGCCGCGCGCGGCAAGCTCGATCGGC
>DATIZW010000135.1:0-5949 GCA_035516875.1 Steroidobacteraceae bacterium | reverse complement strand
GGTTATGGCGGAAGGCAGCAGGAGTCGAACCTACCAGGAAGCGTCTGGCGCCCCCTCCTGGGTTTGAAGCCCAGTCGCACCGCCGGGTACGGGTGCCTTCCCTCAGCTCATTCTAATCAGGGCACGGCGGCGTTGTTGACGCCGGCCGACCCGGAGCCAAAACCGCGGGAGGCCGGCCACGCGCCATCGGGTCGCAGCACGTGTGTGTCGCGGACCCGCCGGGTGTAGCCCACGCGGTCAAAGAACTCGAGAATTTGAATGGCGCGCTTGCGGCCGAGTCCCACCGTGTCGCGGAAACGCGCTGCGCAAACGCCCCCGTCCTCGCGGGCGCAGCGGTCGACGATCGCCGCTAGCTCCGCAATGCGCTCACGATCGTAGAAGAGGTCGTGCACGACCTGGAAAACACCACCCTGTGCCAGGTGCCTGCGCAGCACCGCGCGCACCTGCGCCTCCGACTCGTGCACTGCGGCCGCGAGCTCGCGCACCCACGGCGGGTCGAATCCTCCCGCCGCGATCAGGGGCTGGAGCCGGCCGAGGAGCGACTGCTCATCCGCGGAGAGGACTACGCGGTGGTCGGGCAGATGCAGCCACGGACCGTTCGTGAGCAGCTGCCGCTCGCTCTCGAGTGCAGCGCGGAGGGCTCGCCAGAGGGAGACAGGCATGTCGGGATAACTCATGCGCCGCAGCCGCCCCGCATCTGTCCCCGGCTCATCGGGCGCCGTGGCGTGAAAGCGCGCCAACGCGGCGAGCACACCCTCGCGCAGCATCTGCCAGCGCGGCGCAGGCAACACGAACGACTCCCCGTGCGCCTCGACCACCAGCGCCGACGCCGGCAGTGACAGCCGCTCCGGCGGGCGCCCCGTGAGCCGCACGAGGTCGGTGATACTCATGCCGTACGCGGCATGCTCGAGGAGCCGCGCCACGCCCTCGCCCGCGATCATGCCCTCGAGTGCGTCGAGAACCGCGACGCGTGACGCGGAGCGTCGCCGGCGGGCCGGTGCGCACGGATCGAGCACACGTCCGCCACCGATCGTGCGCCGGCCCTGGGCGTCGCGGACGATGAAGCGGTCGCCGGGCACTGCGCAGAGCGGCGCATCCAACACCAGCTGCACGCGGCCCGACTCCCCGGGAGACAGCGCCGCTGCCTCGAGCGGCACGACATGCGCCACGTGGTGCGTGGTGCCAAGGTGCAGGTGCAGCGGCGACCACGACTTGAGCGGCACCCGCTTCCCGGCGAGCAGCTGCAGGCGTACGTCGACGCGGATGCTCGGCAGCAGCGCGCGTGCATCGGCCAGCCAGTCGCCGCGTGCGAGCGCGCTACGCTCCACGCCCCCCAGGTTTAGCGCGCAACGCTCCCCCGCGCACCCGGCGTCCGCCGCGCGGTTGTGCGCGTGGATGCTACGGATGCGCACGGCGTGCCCCGCGGGCATCACCACGACGCTGTCGCCGACGTGGACGCCGCCCGAGAAGACCGTACCGGTGGCGATCGTGCCGTGGCCTGCGAGAGTGAACACCCGGTCGATGGCAAGGCGAAACAGTCCGTCCGCGGCGCGTCGCGGCGTGCGCACGGCGAGCTCCTCAAGATGGGTGCGCAGCGCGTGGACGCCGGCCTCGTCGGAGGCGGTGGCGTTGACGGCAAAGATCGGCGCGGCGCTCAGAGACGTGGCGGCGAGCGCGGCGCGGACCTGCGCCTGCACTTCCGCGAGCCGGGCGCGCTCGATCCGGTCGGTCTTGGTGAGCGCGACGGCGCCACGCGACACCCCGAGGAGCTCGAGGATCGCGATGTGCTCGCGCGTCTGTGGCATCACGCCGTCATCGGCCGCCACGACGAGGAGCGCAAAGTCGATCCCGCAGGCGCCGGCGACCATGGTGTGCACGAGACGCTCGTGGCCCGGTACGTCGACGAAAGCGAGCACGGCACCTTCGGCGAGCGGCGCGTAGGCGTAGCCGAGCTCGATGGATATGCCGCGCGCCTTCTCTTCCTTGAGGCGGTCCGTATCCACGCCCGTGAGGGCGCGCACCAGCGTCGTCTTACCGTGATCGATGTGACCGGCGGTGCCGATGATCATGGCGGTGTCTGCCGCTCACACGGTAAGGGCGGGGAGCTGCGCCGCGAACGCGGCCTCGTCGGACGGCTCGAGGCAGCGCAGATCCAGCCACAATGCCTTGTCGGCCAGACGGCTGATCACGGGCCGCGGCAGCGCGCGCAGCGCCGCATCGAGCCGCGCGAGACTCCCACGCCTGCCGGGCCGGCTGCGGACGGCGAGCCCGTGACTCGGCAGCTGCCCGAGTGGCAGCGCGCCGCTTCCGATCTGACTCGCCAGCGCGGTGGCGGTGACTTCGTAGCGCTCGCCGAGCGCCTGCTCGAGCAGCGGCTGCAGCCGCGCGGCCTGCGCCTGGATCTCGGCGTGCGGGCGCGTCAGCAGCCGCAGCGTCGGCAGCTGCTCGGCGAGGTGCTCCGGCGCACGGTACAGCGCCAGCACCGCCTCGAGCGCGGCGAGCGTCAGCTTGCCCACGCGCAACGCGCGCTTGAGAGGATCCTTACGCAGGCGGCGGATGAGGTCCGAGCGGCCGACGAGGAGTCCTGCCTGCGGTCCACCGAGGAGCTTGTCGCCACTGAAGGTTACGAGGTCAGCGCCTGCGGCGATCGCCTCCTGTACGGTGGGCTCGGCGGGCAGCCCGAAGCGGCGCAGGTCGAGGAGCGAGCCGCTGCCGAGGTCGGTCGCGACCACGACGCCGCGCGCGCGCCCCAGCCGGGCGAGCTCGGCGAGCGGCACGCTGGCAGTGAAGCCGGAGATGGCGTAGTTGCTGGTGTGTACCTTCAGCAGCAAGGCGCTGCGTGCCGTGAGCGCGTTGTCGTAATCGGCGAGATGGGTGCGGTTGGTCGTGCCGACCTCGATGAGCTTCGCTCCGGCGCGTCGCATGATGTCGGGCAGTCGAAACGAGCCGCCGATCTCGATGAGCTCGCCACGCGAGACGATCACCTCGCGTCGCTGTGCGAGCACACTCAGCATGAGGAGAATGGCGGCGGCGTTGTTGTTGACGACCGTGGCAGCCTGCGCCCCGGTGAGATCGCGCAGCAGCGCTTCGATGAGCGTGTCGCGCTCGCCACGCCCGCCGCTCTCGAGATCGAATTCGAGATTCACCGGCGCGCTGAGCGCAACGGTCACCGCGCGTATCGCGGCTTCTGGCAACAGCGCGCGGCCGAGATTGGTGTGCAGCACGGTACCGGTGAGGTTGAACACCGCGCGCAGCGCCGGCTGTGCGGAACGCGTGAGCGCTGCCTCGACGGCGGCCGCGATCACCTCATCGGCGAGGCTGGCGCGCGCGAGCGCGCCGGCGAGCGCCGCATGGCGCAGCTGCCCGAGCTGCCCGCGCAGCGCCGCGGTCACCTGCGTGCGGCCGTGCCGTGCCAGCAGCGCGCGGAAAGCCTGCGCGTTGAGCAGCCGATCCACGGAGGGGATCTCGGCAGCCTGGCCGGGCGCCACGAGCTTGAGCGTCTCACCTGCGGGCATGTAGTTCCAGCGGCGCACACGGCGCACGTCGAATCCGGTCTTCTCAGGACCGTCGGCTCCGGAAGACGCGTTCCGAAGTGTCCTTCAGGTCTGCTGCCAGAGCAGCGGGTTGCCGCTTCCCCGATGGAAGCCGGCCTCGCTCATCAGCAGATCGAGCGCGAGACTCGCGAGATCGTCGGCCACGGGCTCTACGTACGCGTCTTTCTCCTGGTAGAGGATCTTGCGGTAGGTATGACACTCCTCGCAAGACTCGGCGCGGATCGCCTCCGAGCCACCCTCGATCGAGTGGTAGGCGATACCCGCCGTGCTCTGGCAATGGCTGCAGGTCACCCGGACCAGGTGCCATTCCGCGGCGCACAGCCCGCAGTGCAGAAAGCGATAGCCCTGCGAGCGTGCGTCGCTGCGCACCACACTCGCCACCGGCAGCGTGCCGCACGCCGGGCAGACGCCAGGCACCCCGAGGGTCGGGATGTCCCCGGGCAGCAAACGACTCACGACCGATACCCAGTAGACCTGGAGTGCGGCCATGAGAAAGGGCGCTGCAGCCCTCTCGATGGTGGCGTGACGCGCTGTGAGCAGCGCATCGGCCTGCGCTTCGGCCTCCTCAGGCCCAAGACCTTCGAGCCACCGGCGGGCGTCGCGAACCGCTGGCGGGGCGGCCGGATCCGCGGCGACCGCGCTGCACAGACGCAGCGCTAGCCCGCGCCATTCGCCGGGCGGCCGCCAGCCGCTCGCCTGTACGGGCGGCATTCCGTGGCGATGCGATCGAGCCAGGTCAGTGGCGCTCGGCAGCGGCGCCTCGAGAGCGGCAAAAGCGAGCGCCTGGGCGTCGACCAGGGCGGCCATCAGCCGCAGGTAGTCGCCGATGCTCTGCCCGGGTTGGCCACGCTCCCCCAGCCGCCGCAGCCGCCGCGCGCGCGCTGCGAAGGGGCCGGCGCGCTCGGGCAGTCGAACCCGTGGAGCTGCCTGCTGGGCGTGCGTCTCAATCTGGCCCGGTTCGAGAATGCGCGGCATGAGTGATCTGACGGAACCAGGCCCGATGATGCTTCCACGCCCACCCCGGCGTCACCGTGCCGCGAACCATGGCGTGCACCGAGCCCTTCACCCAGATCGCCGCGTAGATGTGCACTATGATCGCGCAGATCAGCACGAACGCGGACACGGCGTGCAGGAGCGATACGAAGCGGATGAGCGGAATCGGGAAGCTCCCGGCGAAGTACGGGCGCCAGATCAAAATCCCCGAGAGCACCAGTGCGATCGCGCACACCACGATCACAAAGAACAGCAGCTTCTGTCCGCCGTTGTAGCGACCGACCTCCGGCAAGCGCTCCTCGCGATTGTTGACCACGTCGCGCCACTGCCGCAGCCACTGCCAATCCGCCGGCCGCAGCAGGTTATCGTCCCACACCGCCGCGGCGAGGGCGAGAAACACAATCATCATGAACAGCCCGATGAAGGGATGGAGAATGCGCGTCCAGGGTCCGCCGCCGAACAGGTTGCCGAGCCAGAACAGCGCCGGGTGGAACATGGCGAGCCCGGAGAGGGCCGCGAGCACGAAGGACAGCGCTACCAGCCAGTGGTTGGTACGCACGCCCGAGGTGTAGCGCAGCAGCGCATCGCGCGGTTCGGAATCGCTCATGGACGCCTCTCCGGGTTGCGGCCCGTGGCGCCGCTCGCACCCGGGGGCAGCGTGCCACGCGGTGTGCCGGCCAGCGCCTGCCGGGCAGCCGCCTCATCGCGCTCGTCGACCTCGTTACGCCCGACGCGAACGAAGTGGAAGAACCCGGCAAGCGCGGTAAGCCCCATGACCGCGAGCGCGAGCGGCTTGGTCTTTCCCTTCCACAGTCTCACCGCCAGGCTGATCTGGGGGTTCTCGACCAGCCCCGCATAGAGGGCCGGCTGATCGGCGTGGTGCAGCACGTACATCACGTGCGTCCCGCCGACCCCCGCCGGATCGTAGAGGCCCGCCTTGTCGAAGCCGCGTGATTTGAGGTCCTCGATGCGCTCGGCCGCGTGCTCCTTCATGTCCTCCTTGGTGCCGAACACCAGCGCTCCGGTGGGACAGGCCTTGATGCAGGCGGGCTCGAGTCCCACGGCGACCCGGTCGGAGCACAGCGTGCATTTGTAGGCCTTGTGGTCGCGCCGCGAGATGCGCGGGATATTGAACGGACAACCGGCGACGCAGTAGCCGCAGCCGATGCAGTTCTCTTCCTGGAAGTCGACGATGCCGTTGGCGTACTGGACGATCGCCCCGGGCGCCGGACAGGCCTTCAGGCACCCCGGGTCGTCGCAGTGCATGCAGCCGTCCTTGCGGATCAGCCACTCGAGGTCCCCCTTGGGGTTTTCGTACTCGGAGAAGCGCATCAGCGTCCACGTTCGATCCGTGAGATCCGCGGGGTTCTGATAGCTGCCGAAGTTGCTACCGATCTCGTCC
>DATIZW010000134.1:0-26974 GCA_035516875.1 Steroidobacteraceae bacterium | reverse complement strand
GCTGTGCGTCGCCTCCGACGTCCCCTTCTTCGCCACCAAGCAGGGCCGCACGATCGGCTATTCGTTTGCGATCACCGCAGCCATCCGCCGCCTCACGCACGCGCCCATGACGCTCACCGGCAAGCCTTCGATCCGCGCGCTACGCTTCGTCGCGCGGCGGCTCGATGTGCCGCTGCGCGCGCTGGCGGTCGTCGGGGACGATCCGCTCGTCGAGGTGCTCATGGCACGCCGCGGAGGTGCCACCGCGCTCGCGGTGACGACGGGCACCACGCGTCGCGAGGAGTGGGAAAGACAGCCGCGCTCGCGCTCGCCCGACGCTATCCTCGACGGGCTGCGCGACGTGCTGAACTGGGTCGGCACCGCGGACGCCGCCCCGGGGGATGAGCCGGCGAACCTGCATACGCGCGCGCGACCCGCTGGCAAGCGGGTGCGGCCACGGCGGCCGGGAGCCGCGGGGCGGGGCGGCGCGAGCGAAAAGCGACGCGCCGGACGCCATCCAGGTTGATACGGAGTTTCCTCATGTCATTGACCAAGCCTTATGCGGACATTCCCGGAACGACGATCTTCGACACCGACCAGGCGCGACGCGGCTATCACCTGAACATGTTCTGCATGTCACTGATGAAGCGCGAGAACCGCGAGCGCTTCAAGGCGAACGAGCGCGCATATCTCGATGGCTGGCCGATGAGCGAGGAGCAGAAACGCGCGGTGCTCGACCGGGACTACAACCGCATGATCTCCCTCGGCGGCAACATCTACTTTCTCGCCAAACTGTTCGCGACCGACGGCAAGAGCTTTCAGTATGTCGCCGCGCAGATGGCCGGCATGTCGCAGGCCGAATACGCGCAGATGATGCTCGCCGGCGGCCGCGTACCCGAAGGCTGAGGTCGGGAGGAGCGATGCGCGCGGCGCTCTACTACGGGCGGCAGGACCTGCGGCTCACGACGGTGCGGGAACCCGAGCCGGGACCCGGCGAGGTGAAGCTGCGCGTTCACTACAACGGGATCTGCGGCAGCGACCTGCTCGAGTACTACGACGGCCCGGTCACCACGCGCAGCACGCCGCACCCGCTGACCGGTGTGCAGAACCCCGTGATCATGGGTCACGAGCTGTGCGGCGAAGTCGTCGCGCTCGGCGCGGGGGTCGAGGATTTGCGTCTCGGCGATCTCGTCGCCGTCGAGCCGGTCGAGACCTGCGGTAGCTGCCTGTACTGTGGCCTCGGGCAATACAACCACTGCCCCCAGCTCGCGATCCAGGGATATAACCGGCCCGGCGGGCTCGCCGAGTACACCGTAGTGAAGCGCCGCATGGCGCATGCGCTGCCGCCCGGCGTCTCGGCACTCCAGGGTGCGCTCATCGAGCCGCTCTCGATTGCCTGGCATACGGTCAACCGCTGTGCAGTCAGTGCGGGACAGGTGGTCGCCATCCACGGTGCGGGCCCCATCGGCGCCGGCGCCTTCCTGACGCTCAGGCGGCGCGGCGTCGAGGCGATCGTGGTGGATCCCTCAGCCGCGCGCCGCGCCGCGCTCACCCGTCTCGGCGCGGGCACGGTGCTCGATCCGACAGCCTGCGACATCGTCACCGCGATCCGCGATCTCACCGGGGGCCGCGGCGCACACGCCTCGATCGACGCAGCGGGCGGGGCGCAGGCGTTCAGGGCGATGCTGCACGGCACGCGCATCGACGGCACCGCGGTGGTGGTGGCCATCCATCACGAGCCGGTCGTGATCCCGCCCTTCGATCTGCTGATGCCGGAGGTGCGGTTGACCGGCGTGGCGCTGTCGGTGAACGCGTTTCCTGCGGTGATTGCGGAAATGGCCCGTGGCAGCTATCCGCTCGAGGATTGGGTCGAGACGATTCCCTTCGACGCGCTGATCGATCAGGGGTTGGAACGACTGCGCCGTCAGCAGGGGATGAAGATCGTGGTGGACGTTGCCGGACGCCCGGGCGGGCGGCCGCACCAGGAGCACAGCCGTGAAGAGCGCAGCGCTTTTTGACATCGCCGGGCAGGGTGCAATCGTCACGGGCGCGGGCAGCGGTCTCGGCCTCGCGATCGCCGAGGCACTCGCCGAGAACGGGGCACGCGTCACGCTGCTCGACATGGACGCCGGCCGCATCGCCGCGCAGACCGCGCGGCTCGAGGCGCTGCGCTACGCGGTGCGGGGCGCGGTGGTCGATATCTCGGATCACCCCGCGCTCGAGCGCGCCTTCGATGCCGCGCTCGCGGCTCATGGCCGACTCGACATTGTGTTTGCGAACGCCGGAATCGACTCGGGACCTGGCTTCGTCACCGGCTGGTTCGGTGCGCAGCGTGAGCGCAATCCCGCCGGCGCCCTCGAGAGTTACAGCGACGAGCGCTGGAACCGCGTCATCGACGTCAACCTCACCGGCGTGTTCGCCACGCTCCGTGCCGCCGCCCGCCTCATGAAGCCACAGCGGTCGGGCAAGCTCATCGTGACGACCTCGGTCGCGGGCTATCAGTGCGAGCCGGCGATCGGCTCGGCCTATTGCGCGGCGAAAGCCGGCGCTGCGCACCTGATGCGCTGCGTCGCGCACGAGCTGGCTGCCTTCAACATCACGGTGAATGCGATTGCGCCGGGGTTCTTCGTCACCAATATCGGCGGCGGGCATGCCAAGAACCCGGACGTGCAGCGTGCCATGGGCGCGCTCATGCCGATGCACCGCGTCGGCCTTCCCGACGACATCAAGGGGCTCGCACTGTTCCTCGCTTCGCCCGCGTCGTCCTATCTCACCGGCCAGCAGATCACCATCGACGGCGGCTGGACGCTCGGTGTCGCGGACTGAGGGCCGATCGGCGCCCGACTCGAGCCCGGTTCAGAGATCGGCGGATAGGTAGGCCATCGCCATGTGCAGCGGCGGGTAGGCCACGAGCCCGCCGCTGGTATCGGCGACGCTCCAGACTTTCTGGTTGGTTACGTTCTGGACTTGTACGCGCAGCACCGCCGTACGGCCCGCCACGCTGAAGCGATAGCGGGCGCCAACGTTCACCAGCGTTTGCGCCGGGTTGTATGCGCCATCATCCAGCCGCACCGGCGCGGCTCCCAGCTCCGTTACCGTGAGGTCGAGTGAGCAGCGCGGCCAGGGCGCGAGCCGGTAGTCGGCGGCCAGTTGCAACATGCGCCGCGCCTGGGCGACCGGAGCGGAGCCAACCCCGGCGGCTCCGCTGGCGACGGCTACTTCGGGCGACATGAACACGGCGCCGGCAACGGCGGTCAGCCCGGGGAGCGGCTCGGCGTGCAGTGAGAGCTCGACGCCGCGGTGGCTTTCCGTCCCGAGCCAGGTGTAATTGCCGTTGCTGTCAACGTTGTAATACGGCTTGCTCACGTCGAACAGGCCGGCGACCAGCGTGGTCGTACCGACCGTGTAGCGCACACCCACTTCCTCCTGACTGGTGCGGCTCGCCGGCAGCAGCTGGCCACGGTTGGTGGCACTTGCGGGCGCGAGCCCGGAGTCCTCCAGGCCCCGTGTCAGGCCGGCGTACGCACTCGTGCGAGTGGTGAGCGGCACGGCGGCGGAGGCGTAGTAGAGCACTGGGTCCTCATGTTGGGTGACCGAGGCGGCCGCGGGTTCGGTCACCGTACGCTCATAGCGCACCGGCGAGACACCCGCGGCGAAGTCGACGACATTTCGCCAGTGCAGTGCATATGCCAGACCGGCGGTCCACTGGCGGGTGTGGTCGTGCGTCGCCGGCCCGTAGGTGAACTGCGGCTCCGGCACCGCCGGCCGCGTGCCGAGGCGCACCGTGCCGAGATCGACCTGGTCGTAGCCACCGTAGCGCGCCGTGACGTCGCGCGCCCGCAGGGTCAGCAGGAGTTCGTGCTGGCGCGGCCCGCTCAACATCAGGCGCGTCGCCCGTAGCTCTCCGGAGGTCGACCCGGTGAACTGGTCGGGGTAGGAGACGTACTGATGCTGGGCAATGGCGGCGGCGTTCGGGTCCGACAGCAGGTCGCTGCCGGAGTTCGGCTGGTCATAGGTGGAGCGGAAGATCCCGGCGCGCAGCGTCCAGTGTGCCGGCGCCTCGAGCCTGAAGAGGCCGCCATAGTCGGTGAGCACCGTTGTCCCCCGTGCCCAGGTGGGTCCGGTGTTCCTCGCCTCGACCGGCGCGGGCAGCGGTGCCGTCGTCAGATACACCGTTGGCCAGATGGCCTGCTCGGTCTCGGTCGTGCGCCCGTAGAACACGCTTCCACCGGAGCCGCCGGAGGTCTGACAGGCGCCGACGACGCCGACGTCGGTCGTGAACTGTGTGCCGTCCGGCACGAATTCGTCCCGGCGACGGGTGAGGCCTCCACCGACACCACAGCGCCCGCCACCCAGCGGAGCGTGTGCGTCGAGATCGAAACCGCTGGTCCCGTAGGGCCCGACATAGACCGTGGGACTGATCCCCGCGGCGCCGAGCGGACTGCGCAGACTGAAATCGACGATGCCTGTGGGCGAGGGGAAAGGAAATCCGGCGGCCGCAGGACCCACGCGGATGCGAACGTCCTGCACGAGGCGGGCTGGCAGCGGTCCGAACGGAATGGTGGGACCGTGGATGTCGACATACATCCCCTCGATACGCGCATTTCCCGCTGCGAGGGGGTCGAAGCCGCGCACCTGGCTGGGACCGTAGACGCCGATCGCCTCGACGCCGATGGCGACACCGAAGGCATCTGCAGACGCCGTCACGACGTTGGTGTCGGGACTCTCGGCCAGCGCTACGCGTGCGACCAGCAGCAGCAGCCAGCTCGAGCGGGAGTGACTTTGGGCGTCGGTCGAGCGAAACATCCTCGGCGCCACACCTTCCGCGATCGTGCCATCCCGACAGGATTGCGCTGTCCGTCGTTCCGAGAGCCCGGCGAGCCAAAGATAGCCGGGTTGATCGCGTGTGGCAGTGCCGCGGATTCGGCTTCTAACCCTGTTCTAATCCTCGACCATCGTCTCGACCAGTGCTGGCCCGGCAGCCGCGAAAGCGGTGCGCAGCGCCGCGTCGAGATCAGCGCAACGGCTGACCCGCGCGGCCTCCACGAGGCCCTGTGCGCGCGCGAGCGCACAGAAGTCCAGGTGCGGCAGCAGCGTGCCCGGCGGCGTCGCGACGCCAAAGTGCGGCGCGAATTCGTTGAGTGCCCGGTAGCTGCGGTTGTTGACGATCACGAACGCGACGGGCAATGCGAGCTGCGCGGCACTCCACAATCCCTGGATGGAATACATGGCTGAGCCATCGCCGAGCAGCGCGATCACCTTGCGACCGGGTCGGGCAAGTGCAACGCCGACGGCCGCCGGTAGCCCGTAGCCGAGTCCCCCGCTGGCACACGTGTAGAAAGAGTCGGGCTCGAGAATCGGCAGGTGATCGTGCATCGCTCCGCGGCTGCTCGGTGCCTCCTCCACGAGGATGCTGCCGCGGGGTCGCAGCGCCGCGATCTGCTGCAGCAGGTAGCGGTCCGTGAGCCGATCAGGCGGCAGCGGCGGTGGCCGAACGGGTACCACCGGTGCGGGCCGTGCCGGTGCCGGCACAACAAGCAGCGCGCGGATGCCGAGCTTCAAGTCAGTGACGATGGACAATCCCACCGGCGCGCGCGCCGCGGCGGCTGGATCGTCGGTGAGCTGCACGAGCGCGGCGTCCTGCGGCACGTGCGGGCCGTGCCCCTCGACGTGATAGGTGAAGACCGCTGCTCCGAGCACCAGGATCAGGTCGCTCCCCGTGAGGCGGGCGACGATCTGCGCACGGTCCGCGGGCAGGAAGCCGGCGAACAGCGGGTGCCGCTCGGGAAAGCTGTTGCGCGAAGAGAGCGGACTCACCCACACCGCGGCCTGGTGCCGCTCGGCGAGCTCAATGACCTCCTGCCAGGCGCCATCGCGGGCGACCGCGGGGCCGACCACCAGCACCGGGCGATGCGCCGCGGACAGCATGGCGGCGGCGCGGCTCAGCATCGCCGGGTCACCGGCGAGCGTGCTGCTGATCTCGCGGCGAGTGGTGGGCGTGCACGGGCGATCCCAGTCGTCCACCGGCACCGACACGAAAGCCGGCCCGCGCGGCGGCTGCATGGCGGTGTAGAAGGCGCGCGCCACGGCAACCGGCACGTCCTCGGCACGCGCCGGCTCGCAGCTCCACTTGATGTAGGGTCGCGGCAGGTTCGTCGCCTGCTCCGAATACAGGAACGGCTCGAACGGCAGAATCGAGCGCGCCTGCTGCCCGGCCGTCACCACGAGTGGTGTTTGATTGCGATACGCCGTGAACAGACTCCCCATGGCGTGTCCGACGCCGATGGCCGAGTGCAGATTGACGAATGCAGCGCCGCCGCGTGCCTGCGCAAAGCCGTCCGCCATGGCGACGACCAGCGACTCCTGCAGTCCCAGTACGTAGCGGAAGTCGGCGGGAAAGTCGCGGAACATCGGCAGCTCGGTGGACCCCGGATTGCCAAAGACGGTCGTGAGACCGAAGTCGCGCAACAGCGCGAACACCGCCTCGCGAACCGTAGTGCTCACGCCCGGCATGGTGTGCCGTCAGGCCGCAAGTTGTGAGCCTCCCGCGAGCGCGGTCGCCCGTCGCGGCGCCGTCTCCTTGAGCGCGAGCGCGAGCAGTGCGCCGACGAGCGCGCAGGCCGCCTGGATGACGAGCGGTGCCGTGAGACCGTAGTGATCCGCTGCCGTGCCGGCGAGTGCCGGGGCGCTGACCCCGCCGAGGATCTCGCCGACCCCGACGGTGAGGCCCATCGCAGTGGCCACGTAACGCGCCGGGATGGTCTCGGATGGGATGGTCCCCATGAAGAGCGGGAAGGTGCCGCTCGCCGCCCAGCCGACAAAGATCAGCGCTCCGAGCAGGTAAAGCGAGCCGTGCCAGTAGAACGCAGCAAGCGGCACCAGCACACCGAGCAGGTTGCATGCCGTCACCACGGGGCGCCGGCCGAAGCGATCGGAGAGCCCCGGCACGACAAAGCTGAAGAACGCGGCCGACAGCCCGAGCAGGCTCATGAGGACGCTCATCTCGCCCGCCGACAGCTGCCGCACCTTGACGTAGAAAAGCGGCAGGAAAGCCCAGCCGAGCACCATCCAGGACACCATGAAGACGCTCATGAGCACGCACAGAATCATGTTGCGGAACCTCAGCATGGCGAAGTAGCTCATCGCCGAGGCGTCGCCGCCGTCGCATGCCGCTTGCGGCTTCGACCGTGGCTCGTGCACGTAGCGGGCGATCAGCATCGCCATGACGAGCCCGGGGACGCCGGCGAGAAAGAACGCCATGCGCCAGCTCGAGTGCTCGGCAATCGCCACCAGCACCAGCGGTGCGGCGAACGATCCGAGGATGTTGCTGCCGAAGTTCTGCATAACCCCCATGTTATGTCCGCGCTTGCCGGGATCCGATTCGGCCGCGAGCAGCGACTGGCACACGGGCATGAACGGTCCCTCGACCAGCCCCATGAGGAGCCGCGCAGCGAACAGCGCGGCGAACGAGCCGGCGAGGCCCGAGAGGAACGAGCACAGCGAGAAGGCAATCGCGCTCGCGAGCAGCACCGGCTTGCGGCTGCCGGTGCGGTCCGAGAGCGCGCCGCCGAGGAATGCCGAGACTGCCCAGGTGAAGGAGAGCGCCGAGGCAATGAGGCCGACCTGCTGATTGTCGAAGTGCAGATCCCGTGCGATGAACGGCATCAGGAAGCTGGCGGCGTTGCGGTCGAAGAACAGGAAGCCGAAGGTGATGCCGAGCACCCAGATCAGGCGTTGTTCGTAGCGCATGTCAGGTGAAGGAGCGAATGGGGTCCTTGCCGTCCCAGCCGATGCTCGCGCGGTAGAAGCGCCCGAACACCTCTTCGAAGGCACCGCCGAGCTCGATGAACTCGGTGAAGCCCGGCAGGACTGCCGTGGTGTCCATGTATCCGACCCGTCCGCCGCTCGGTACGGCGGCGCGAAAGGCGAGTGCATAGCCCTCACGCTCGTAGTGCGCGACCGCCGCATCGAAGCTCCAGGTCGCCACGCCCCAATGGTGGAAGCCATAGCCGCGACGCTCGATTACCTCGCGGTAGACGGACGGTGCGTCATTGTTCGGCTGGATGAGCTCGATGTTCATGTGCCCGGCAAAGCTCATCGCGATCGCCACCTCCGCGCGCGACGGTTGCCCGCGGTACACGGGGTCCTCGCCCGTGAAATGCTCGAGCACGAACCACGGGCCGATGCGCAGCGTCCTCGACCACTGCGCGATCGCCGCGCGCAGGTCCGCCACGACATAGGCCATCTGGATGACGCCGTCGTCCGGCTGCCCGAAGCCTACCTGACCCATAACGCCTCCCCTGTCGGAAAAGTTGTCCGCGTGCTGCGCTGGTCGTCAACCCTGCGCGTCGAGCGAGCGCTCGAGGGCCGCGAGCGTGCGGTAGCAGGGTAGTACCTGGGCGACGCTGGCGTTCGGCTCGCGGTGCTCGCGTATCGCGCGGAAGAACTCCCGGTCCTGCAGCTCGATGCCGTTCATCGACACGTCGACGCGCGACACGTCGATCTTCTGCTCTTTGCCATCGATCAGGTCGTCGTAGCGCGCGATGTAGGTGCCGTTGTCGCAGATGTAGCGGAAGAATGTGCCGAGCGGCCCGTCGTTGTTGAAGGACAGCGACAGCGTACAGATCGCTCCGCTCGCGCTCTTGAGCTGGATGGACATGTCCATGGCGATCTTGAGCGTCGGGTGCATCGGGCCCTGCACCGCGTGCGCGATCGTCACCGGCGCGCCGCTCTGGTAGGTGAAGAGATCCACCGTGTGCGCGGCGTGATGCCACAGGAGGTGGTCGGTCCAGGAGCGCGGCTGGCCGAGCGCGTTGATGTTGGTGCGCCTGAAGAAATAGGTCTGCACGTCCATCTGCTGGAGCGAAAGCTCACCCTGAGCGATCCGCTTGTGTATCCATTGGTGCGACGGATTGAAGCGCCGCGTGTGCCCGACCATGCAGACGAGAGCGGTGCGCTTCTGCAGATCGGCAACGGCAAGCGCGTCCGGGAAGTTGTCGGCCAGCGGTATCTCCACCTGCACGTGCTTGCCGGCCTCGAGACATGCCATGGCCTGGGCCGCATGCAGCTGCGTCGGGGTCGCGAGGATCGCGGCTTCGACGCCGGGGCGCGCGAGCGCCTCGGCGAGCTCCGTCGTCACGTGCGCAATAGCGTACTTCTGCGCCACCGCGCGGGTCGGCTCGAGCGTGCGGCCGACGAGCGACACCACCTCGACGTCGCCGATGGCCTTGATCGCGTCCAGGTGTTTCACGCCAAAGGCACCGGCCCCGGCGACGATGACTTTCATGGCAGGTTCTCCAGGATCAGGTGGCCCACGGCCGTGTTCGAGGCGGGCACATGATAGAAGCGGTGCACCGTGCGCACCTTTTCATTCAGCGCACCGCGCATGATGAGCCACATGACGAGCTCGATACCTTCCGAGCCCGCCTCGCGCACATACTCGATGTGCGGCATGCGCGACAGGGCCTCCGGCTCGTTGATCAGCCGGTCGATGAACTGCTGGTCCCACGCGCGGTTGATGAGACCTGCCCGTGGCCCCTGCAGCTGGTGGCTCATTCCGCCGGTGCCCCAGATCTGCACGTTCAGCCCGGCATCGAACGAGTCGACCGCCTTGCGGATCGCCTTCCCGAGCTCGTAGCAACGGCGGCCGGAAGGCGGTGGATAGAGCACCACATTGACGGGAAGGGGAACGACGCGCACCGGCCACGCCCGTACCTGGCCGAACAGCAACGACAGCGGCACCGTGAGGCCGTGATCGACATCCATGCGATTGACGATGGTGAGATCGAAATCCTGCTGGATCACCGCCTGGGCGATGTGGCAGGCGAGCTCGGCATGTCCCGGCACCACCGGCACGGGGCGCGGGCCCCAGCCCTCGTCAGCCGGGGCGAACTGCTCGGCACAACCGATGGCGAAGGTCGGCACGATGTCGAGGCTGAAAGCGGTGGCGTGATCGTTGTAAACGAGCAGGATCACGTCGGGCTTCTGTTGCGCGATCCACCGCCGGGAGAACTCGTAGCCGGCGAACATCGGCGCCCAATAAGCGTCCTGCGCCTTGCCGTTGTCGAGCGCCGCGCCAATCGCCGGGACGTGCGAGGTCGTGACGCCAGCGGTGATGCGGGCCATTAGCGGCTCCAGTAGAGGCGCTGCGGGTTATCGACGAGCAGCTGACGCTGCAGCGCGGTGGTGCTCGCCACCTTCGGGATGAAGTCGACCAGCGCCCCGTCGTCCGGCATGTGCGACTTGAGATTGGGATGGGGCCAATCGGTACCCCACAGCACCCGCTCGGGGAAACTCTCGACGATACGCCGGGCAAAGGGCACGACATCGGCATAGTCCGGCGCACCACTCTTCGAGAGTCGGTCGGGGCAGCTCACTTTCGACCAGATGTTGGGATGCTCGCGCAGCAGCTTGACGAACAGCTCGAACTCCGGCCCGTCGACCGGCTGCGCCACGTCCGGACGACCCATATGGTCGACCACCACGGTCCCCGGAAGAGAGGCGAAGAAGGCATAGAGCTCCGGCAGCTCCGCGGCTTCGAAGTAGATGACCACATGCCATCCGAGCGGCGCGACGCGCCGGGCGATCCTCTGCAGCAGCTCGCGCGGGGTAGTATCGACCAGCCGCTTGACGAAGTTGAAGCGCACGCCCCGCACCCCCGCCGCGGCGAGCGATGTCAGCTCGCGATCGGTGACGCTCGCCGTCACGGTCGCAACCCCGCGCGCCCGTCCCTCGGCACGTTGCAGCGCATCGACCAGCGCGCGATTGTCACTGCCGTGACAGGTGGCTTGCACGATGACGTTGCGCTCGAACCCGAGGTAGTCCCGCAGGCCGAACAGCTTCGCGCTCGGCGCGTCGCACGGCGTGTAGCGGCGCTCCGGGGCGTAGGGAAACTGCGCCCCGGGTCCGAACACGTGACAGTGGGCATCCACGGATCCCGGAGGCGGTACGAACCGCGGCCGATGCGGTGTCGGGTGAAACGGCAGCCAGTCGCGGTCGGTGGTGAAGGGGCCGGAGGCCGCCGTCGCCGGCCAGGCCCGATCACCGGGTCCGATGATCGCCTGCGGACTCACTGATCCCTCGCCTTGAGGAGGGCGTCGAGTCGCGGGAATACCCGCCGGGCGTTGGTCGCGAAGATTCGCTCCTTGTCCGCGCCGGGGATGGCAAGTGCATCGATGTAGCGCCGGGTGTCATCGAAGTAGTGCCCGGTGCGCGGGTCGATGCCGCGCACTGCGCCCACCATCTCGGACCCGAACAGGATGTTGCCGATGTCGATGACGCGCACCAGAAGGTCGATGCCGGGCTGGTGATACACGCAGGTGTCGAAGAACACGTTCTTCATCACGTGCTGCTCGAGCGCCGGGCGCTTCAGCATGTCGGCGAGGCCACGGTAGCGACCCCAGTGATAGGGCACGGCGCCGCCGCCGTGCGGAATGATGAAACGCAGCGTGGGGAAATCGCGGAACAGGTCGCCCTCGATGAACTGCATGAACGCCGTGGTGTCGGCATTGATGTAGTGAGCGCCGGTGGCATGAAAGTTCGGATTGCACGAGGCCGAGACGTGGATCATCGCCGGCACATCGAGCTCGACCATCTTCTCGTAGAAAGGGTACCAGTGCCGATCGGTGAGCGGCGGCGATGTCCAGTGACCGCCCGAAGGATCCGGATTGAGGTTGCAGCCGACGAACCCGAGCTCGCTCACGCAGCGCTCGAGCTCGGCCGCGGAACCGGCAAGGGGCGCACCGGGGGACTGCGGCAGCTGGCAGACGCCGACGAAGTTCTCGGGGTAGAGATCGACCACGCGCTTGATGAGATCGTTGTTGGCGCGCGTCCAGGCGCTCGAGATCGCCTCGTTGCCGATGTGATGGCCCATGGCCGAGGCGCGCGGCGAGAACAGCGTGAGGTCTGCACCGCGCTCTCTCTGTAGCCGCAGCTGATTCTTCTCGATGCTGTCGCGAATCTCGTCGTCGGAAATGGCGCCCGGCTTCGCCACGGGAGCACCCGGGTCGTTGAGGCCCGCGAGCTGTGCGTCCCGGAATCTCTGGTGTGCCGCGGGCGCCGTCGTATAGTGACCGTGACAATCGATGATCATTGGCGCGGTGCCTCCGTCGATCGCGCGGGCGCCGTGGACAGCCCCTGCCCGGGCGCCGGCGTGCGTGTCAGCATGCGATCGAGCATGGGCGTCAGTGCCTCCTCCGTGAGGGCTTCGGCGTGTGCCGCGGCCCACTGTTGCCGCTCGACGGTGCCACGGCTCATCCACGGCTCGAGGCCCGCCTCCGCCACCGTCCGCATCGCCTCACGCATCTCCTCGGCCCGCCGACGACCGTGCTGCAGCGAGCGCGAGATCATGTAGCGGGCGAGCTTGCGCCAGTTGCCGAGCGGGAACAGGTCCTGAAGCGACGCCAGCACGGCATCCTCGACGCCGTGACGCCGCGCCGTGAGCAGCGACTCGGCGAGCAGCGCTTCCATGCCCTTGACGATGACACTGCGGCACATCTTGGCCGCCGAGGCGGCACCGATCGTGTCCGCGTACACGCCGGCACCGGTGAAACCCAGAGCCTGCGCCAGCGGCAGGAAGCCCCTGGCATGCGGGCCGCCGAGCCAGATGGGGGATGCGATCCGCTGAGGCGCGATCGGGGACATCACCGCCGCTTCGACGTAGCGGCCGCCGGCCGCGTCGATGCTGTGCGCGGCCTCCAGTCTGGTGCGCGGCGACACGGAGTTGAGGTCCAGGTAGAAGGTCCCGGGAGCGAGCGTCGCCGTGGCCTCGGCCGCGGCCGCGCGACACTCGGCTGCGGTGACTGCAGAAATCACCAGTGCGCTGTCACGCACCGCCTCAGCCATGGCGCTCGCCACGCGCACGAACGGCAAGGCCGCCGCGGCACGCTGCGGCTCGCTGCCGGCGAGCGGAAAGAGGCGGTCCCACGCGGTCAGCTCGACGCCAATCGCGCGCTGCAAGTCGTGCGCCAGGACCTGACCAACCTCGCCGAGTCCGATGAGGGCAATGCGGCGCGGCAGCCTCGTCATGCGTCCCTCCAGGCGCTCGCCGGAACGAACACCTCGCCCTGCATCAGCTTGCGCGCCGTGCGCAGCAGCGCGGAACGGTTCACCGTCACGGCGCTGCCGTCTAACCGCACATCCATCTCCACGGTGAAGAAGCCCGTCGGGTGCTCGATCTCCAGCCGCTGTGTCCCGGAACGGGGTGTCAGCCCCGCAACCTGTGCGGCCACGGAGCCCGGCGTGACACAGGCGGTGGCCACGCTCACCGCCCCGAGCACCCCGATGGCCTCGTGCACGCGGTGCGGTATGAAGGTTCGCGTGTCGATGGTGCCGCCGTGCCGCGCAGGCGACACCAGGCACATCTTGGGTACCGTCTTGCGCGACACGTCGCCGAGATTCATGCGCGGTCCGAGGGCGAGCCGGATGCGCTCGAGGCGCGCCTTGAGCGCCGCATCGCCCTCGAGCTCCGGCGGCGATTCATCGCCGCGCTTGCCGAGATCGGTGGCGCGCACCACGACCACCGGCATGCCGTTGTCGATGCAGGTCACCTCGATGCCCTCGATGCGGTCGACGTTGGATTCGCTCGGAAACAGCCTGCCGCACGAAGATCCGGCCACGTCGAGGAAGTCGATCGGTATCGCCGCCGCGCTTCCCGGTACGCCATCGATACGTGCCTCGCCCTCGTATTCCACCGCCCCATGCGGCGTCGGCACGTGCGCCACGGCGATGCTGCCCGTATTGAGCATGTGGATGCGGACCGCAGTGGAGTCGCCTGCAATGCACACCAGGCCGTTGTCGATCGACCATGGACCGACGCCGGCGAGGATGTTGCCGCAGTTCTGCGAATCGCTCACTTCCGCCTTGTCGACTAACACCTGAAGAAACAGGTAGTCGACGTCGGCATCCGCTCGCGTGGCGGGGCCGATGATCGCCACCTTGCTGGTGAGCGGATGCGCCCCGCCCACGCCGTCGATCTGGCGGGGATCGGGCGACCCCATGGCCGCGAGCAGCACGCGATCACGCGCCGGCGCCGACTGCGGCAGATCTTTGACGTGGAAATAGAGTCCCTTGGAGGTTCCGCCGCGCATGAGCGTGCTCGGAATGGCGCGCAGCATGTTGTCTCACTCCGGCAGCGACTGCGGACGGTAAACCAGGCCGCGCTGGCGCAACTTCGCGCGCATGTCGTAGATATCGAGGCCGAGCTCGCCGTTCTGCAGACGCTCGCGCGTCTTGGCTTCTTTGGCTTCACGGGCCTCGCTCGCCTTGCGCACCGCGGCGGCTTCGAGCCGTGGCACGATGCACACGCCATCATCGTCGGCAATCACCACATCACCCGGGCTGACGAGGCCGCCGGCGCACACCAGCGGAACATTCACCGAGCCCAGGGTCTCCTTGACGGTTCCCTGCGCGTGTACTGCCTTGGACCAGACCGGGAAGCCCATGCTGGTCAGGTCGCGGACATCGCGCACCCCGCCATCGATCACCAGACCGCCGACCCCGCGGGCCGCGAGCGATGTGGCGAGCAGCGCGCCGAAGTAGCCGGCGTCGGATGAGGAGGTGGGGGCGACGACCAGAACGTCCCCGGCCTGACACTGCTCGACCGCGACGTGGATCATCCAGTTGTCGGCCGGTGGCAGGCTCACCGTGACCGCAGGTCCGGCGATCCGCGCACCCGCGTAGATGGGGCGCAGCGTCGGGGCGAGGAGCCCGGTGCGACCCTGTGCCTCGTGGACGGTGGCAACGCCGTAGTGCGCCAGGGCACTCACCACCTCGGGATCGGCGCGGCGAATATTCGTGTACACGACGTTCATGGCAGCCACCTGAACGGCAGAGGTGAGGGGACAGTCGATTGTCCAACACCTCAGTCCCCGGCGGGTAATTGCAATTCACGCCGGGGTATAAGAAATTGTGGACATGACGATCCGCGCCGCGCAACGTGCCCCCGCCACGGCGAACCTGCGGCATCTCATGCTGTTCGACCAGGTGGTCCGCCGCGGCAGCGTGAGCGCGGCGGCCCGCGCGGCGCACTTGAGCCAGCCTGCGGTCACGCAGGCGGTGGGCCGGATCGAGGCGGTACTGGGGGCGCGACTCATGCAGCGCAGCTATTCCGGGCTCGAGCTCACGGGCGCCGGCTACTCCGCCGCTCGAAGGATCGACCGCGCACTGCAGATGCTCCGCGAAGCCCTGCTCGCGACGCGCGCACGCGCCGGCGATGCGGCCGCGGGCGAGGTGCTCTCCAGCGTGACTTCCATTCAACTTAATGCGCTCATCGCCGTGGTAGAGGAGGGCGCGTTCGCGCGTGCGGCACGGCGCGCCGGGCGCGCCCGTACCGCGCTGCACCGCGCGGCACGACAGCTCGAGAGATCGCTCGGGACCTCGTTGTTCGAAGTCACGAGCTTCGGTGTGCGCCCGACGCGGGAGGCGGAAAAGCTGGCCTTGCGCACGCGGTTGGCGTTTGCCGAGATCGCCCAGGCGCAGGCAGAGGTTGCGGCGGCGCAGGGTACGGGCAGCGGCTCGACGACGATCGGCGCCATGCCGCTCGCCCGCAGCGTGCTGGTCGCGCGGGCGGTCCTCGAGTTCGCCGCAACGCGGCCCGAGCATGGCATCAGTATTCTCGACGGGCCGTATGAGAGCATGCTGGACGCGCTACGCCGCGGCCGCGCGGATGTGTTGATCGGTGCACTGCGCGATCCGGTTCCGTACGAAGACGTCGTGCAGGAACATCTGTTCGATGACCCGCTGGCGCTCGTCGTAGGGGCTCACCACCCGCTCGCCGCTGCCGGCGTGGCGACGCTCGCGGCGCTGGCGTGCTTTCCCTGGATTGCGCCGCGGCGCGATTCGCCGCTGCGGCGCCACTTCGAGGCGCTCATCGCTCGACTCGACGCGCCGCGCACGGTCGCGCCGATCGAGTGCAACTCGCTGGTCGCGGCCCGCTCGATGCTGCTCGCCAGTGAGCGCGTCATGCTGCTCTCGGAGCACCAGATCCATCACGAGCTCGCGACGGGCCAGCTGGTCGCGCTGCCGCATCCGTGCGGCGCCGTGACACGCTCGATCGGACTCACGGTGCGCCGTGACTGGCGACCGACGCAGGTGCAGGGGCAACTCGTGGAAGGTCTGCGGCGGCACGCGCGCGCGGCGTGCGACTCGCACCCGAGGCGTCACCCGGCACGCGAATGAGGCGCGCCGGCTTCGACGGACCGTGAGGCTTCTTGACCGCTGGCCACGCCAATGGTATGCAACACTTACAAAAGGGGGTCGGCCTGATGCCCAGCGTCACCTTGTACCATTGGGAGCCGAACGCCAACTCCGGCAAGCCCATGCTGGCGCTCATGGAAAAAGGCGTGGCGTTCAACAGCCGTTACCTCGACCTGATCAATTTCGATCAGCACAAGCCCGAGTATCTCGCCGTCAATCCGCAAGGGACGATCCCGGCGATGGTGCACGGCGATCGTGTGCTCACCGAGTCGACTGCGATCATGGAGTACGTCGATGAGGTGTTTCCCGGTCCGCCCCTCATGCCTGGGGATCCGCGCGATCGCTGGCGCGTGCGCTGGTGGATGAAGTTCATGGACCAGTGGCTCGGTCCGAGCTTCTCGATGATCGGCTGGAGCGTATTCGTCGGACCTTCGGTGCGTTCCAGGGACCCCAAGGAGCTCGAGGCGGCCGTCGAGCGGATCCCGCTGCCGGAGCGCCGCGTCGCCTGGCGCAAGGCGATCACCGGGCAATTCAGCGCCGAGGAGATGGCTGAGTCGCGGCGCCGCGTGGCGCAGGGCATCCGCATGCTCGAACAGGAGCTCTCGCAGTGGCCGTGGCTCGCCAGCAATCAGTACAGTCTTGCCGACATCAACGGCTTCAATCTCGCGTATGCGCTACCGCTGTCGCAGCCGACGTTGTCGAATGACGATCTGACGCCCAACATCCTGCGCTGGCTGCGTGCCATCTATGCGCGCCCCGCCACCAAAGCGTGCTGGGCACTCGGACGCACCAGCCTGGTGAAGCGCGTCACCATCCTCGAGCAGCCGCATATCGGCGGGGGGCAGGTGGCATGAGCATGACGCTCTATCACGGCGAGCCCAATGGCCCGTCCTTGACGGTGCTCGCGACGCTCATCGCCAAGGAGGTGCCGGCGCAGCTCCACTACATCGATCTCGCGCGTGGCGAGCGCCACACGCTGCCCGTTGCGCAGCAGCCGCTGGTGGCGATGAGCATCGAGGGAGAGGGCCCGGTGCTCGTCGTCGATGGCGAGGCAATGAGTGATTCGGTGTTCATCGCCTGTTATCTCGATGATGTGGGGCAGGGCGCGGCGCTGCGCCCCGCGGAAGCCTATGCCCGCTGGGAGACGATGCGCTGGTGCCGGCAGATGATCGAGCGAACCGCGCCTGCGGCCGCCTATCTCGGCTGCCGCGCGCACCCGCCGCGCGCCGACGCGGCGACTCTCGAGCAGATCGGCAGCGTGGATCTGCGCGCGCGCTGGCAGCAGATCACGGCGGGACAGTTTTCCGCGGCACAGCTGGCGGACAGCCGCGCAAAGATTCACCAGGCCGTGGAGCGCATCGAGGAGCGCCTCGCCGATCGCGAATGGCTGATGGGCGCATTCTCGCTCGCCGATCTCGAGAGTTACGCCTGGCTGGCCGGCATGCCGGCGCTCGTGCCCGAGGCGTTTGTCGCCAGCGCGCGCACCGCGGCCTGGCTCGCGCGTGTCAAGGCCGCTCCAGCCGTTGCGCGCGCGCTGGCGCTCGCGCGCAGCACCGATCCAGCCGCCAGCTGGAGCGTCGGGCCGGAAATCAACCGCTGGGGCTGAACAGGGACCGCAACATGGCCATTAAACTCTATACGGCAGCGACGCCGAACGGCTGGAAGATCTCGATTGCGCTCGAGGAGATGGGGCTGCCCTACGAGGTCCGCGTGATCGACTTTGCTTCCGGCGAGCAGAAGGCCGACTGGTACGTCAAGCTCAACCCCAACGGCCGCATTCCGACCCTCGACGACGACGGCTTCGTGGTGTTCGAGTCCGGCGCCATTCTGCTCTACCTGGCGGAGAAGACCGGCAAGTTCCTGCCGCGGGACGTGCACGACCGCAGCCGCGTGATCCAGTGGCTGATGTTCCAGATGTCCGGGATCGGCCCCATGATGGGACAGGCGAACGTATTCTTCCGCTACTTCCCGGAGAAGATCCAGCCGGCGATCGATCGCTACCAGCGCGAGGTGACACGGCTGTTCGCTGTGCTCGATCGCCAGCTCGCGAGTCACGAGTACATCGCCGGCGCGTACTCGATCGCGGACATGGCGCTGTGGCCTTGGGTCTCAGGCCACGACTGGTCCGGGGTTACCGTAGACGGGTTCGCCAACCTGCAGCGTTGGCTGGCGCTGGTCGGCGGGCGGCCGGCGGTACAGGCGGGGCGCGATGTACCCATCAAGCGCGATCGGGCGGCGGAGATCGAGCAATCGCTGCGGGCCGCACCGAAGATGCTCGCCTGAGGGCGTCCCATGATCGATCTCTCCAGGATCCGCGCCATCGACGTGCACGTGCATGCCGATGTCTCCTGCCAGGATCCCGAGGATCCGGTGATGGCGCGCTTCTTCGACGCGGCCTCGGCCTATTTCAAGGCGCCCCGGGAGCGACCGAAGATCCCCGAGATCATCGACATCTATCGCGCACAGCAGATTGCGTTCTGCCTGTTCACCGTGGACAGCGAGAGCAGCCTCGGCGCCCGGCGTGTCAGCAACTACGAAATCGCCGAGCACGCGGCGCAGAACGACGACATCGTCATTCCCTTCGCCTCGATCGATCCGCGTAAGGGCAGGATGGGGGCGCGTGAGGCGCGCGATCTCATCGAGAACCACCGGGTGCGCGGTTTCAAGTTCCATCCCATCATGCAGGACATCCATCCTGCCGATCGCATTGCCTACCCGATTTACGAAGTGATCGCCGCGCACAAGCTGCCCGCCATCTTTCACACCGGCCACTCCGGCATGGGTACCGGGCTGCCCGGCGGCGGTGGTGTGCGGTTGAAGTGGGGCCAGCCGATTCTGGTCGACGACGTGGCCGTCGATTTTCCCGACATGAAGATCGTGCTCGCCCACCCGAGCTGGCCCTGGGTGGACGAGAGCCTGTCGATGGCGCTGCACAAGGACAACGTGTACATCGACCTCTCGGGCTGGAGCCCGAAGTATTTCCAGCCGCAGATCATCCAGTACGCCAACGGTCCCCTGAAGAAGAAGATGATGTTCGGCTCGGACTTCCCGCTGATCCGCCCCGACAAGTGGTTGCAGGCGGCGCAGCAGGTCGGCTTCAAGCCCGAGGTGCTGCCGGGCATCGTGAAGGACAACGCGGCGCGGCTTCTGGGGCTCACGTGAGCGAGTTCGCGGACCGCCACGTGCTCGTTACCGGCGCCTCGAGCGGCATCGGGCTGGCGGCGGCCAGGCTCCTCGCGCGCCGCGGAGCGCGCGTCTACCTGCTCGCGCGCAGTGAGGCGAAGCTCGCGGCGGCGGCTCGCGCCATCGCCGAGGATGGCGGCACGGCTGCTTACGGCGTCGCCGATGTCGCCGAGCGCGGCGCGCTGCTGGCCGCGATCGATGCCGCAGAGCGCAGCTTCGGCCCGGTAGCGGGCCTGTTCGCCAATGCCGGTACCGGCGGGCGGTTCGCGCCGCTCTGGGAGTACGACGATCAGCAGTTCGACGCGGTGCTGCGCACCAACCTGCTGAGCGTCTACTGGGCGATGAAGCGCGTGCTGCCGGCGATGCGCGAGCGGCGCAGCGGCAGCATCGTCGTCACCGGGAGTCTCGCCAGCGAGCGCGGCATGCCCAACAACATCGCGTACGTCGCCTCGAAGCACGGCGTGCTCGGGCTGGCCCGGGCGGCGGCGGCCGAGGCGGCGCCCTATGAGGTGCGCGTCAACTGTGTGCTGCCGGGGCTCATCGAGACGCCGATGGTCATGCAGCTCGACCCGGCCTCACCACCGCAGGCGCTGCGTGAGCGACTCGCCGCATCCGTGCCCCTGGGCCGCATCGGCACGGCGGATGAGCTGGCGGAACTGGTCTGCTTCCTGCTCTCCGACCGCGCCAGCCACATCACGGCGCAAGCCATCGCGGTCGACGGCGGAATGCTCGGCACTCTCATACCACGGTAAGGCGGTCATGGGCCTCAAGTACTATCACGCGGAGCCGCTGGCGAACTCGCTGAAGTCGATGATCCCGCTGATCGAGAAGGGTTTGCCGTATCAGAGCATCTACGTCGATCTGCACAAGTTCGAGCAGCACGAGCCCTGGTTCGTGGCGATCAACCCGGAAGGGCAGGTGCCGGTGCTCGATCACGACGGTGTGATCATCACGCACACCAGCGTCATCAACGAGTACCTGGAGGACGCTTTCCCTGACGTCCCGCTGCGACCACGCGATCCGGTCGGCGCGGCGCGCATGCGCTACTGGAACAAGTTCTGCGACGAGCAGGTGATGAACTACGTGTCGATGCACGGCTGGCATCGCATGGTCGGCATCATCGCGCGCAGCGTCGAAAGCGGTGAGTTCGATCGGCTCATGGAGCGCATCCCGCTACCCGACCAGCGCAAGAAGTGGCGCACGGCGCGCTCCGGTTTCAGCGCGCAGGATCTGTCGCAGGCAACCGACAAGATCCTCTATGCAGTGGACAAGGTGGAGCAGCAGCTGGCGCGCACCGCCTGGATCGCCGGCGATGACTACACCCTCGCCGACATCAATTTCTTCTCCTACTGCGGTGTATCGGTGGAACGCATGTTTCCCGAGCTCGAGATCGGCAAGCGCTGCCCGCGGCTCATCGCCTGGGGGCAGAGGATGCGGGCGCGACCGGCGGTGGCGCGGGCGCTCGCGGGTGAGGATCGCACGGCGCCGGGGCTGCGAACCTGGTCGGGAGAAGCACGATGAATGGCGTGAAGATGCGTGCCTGGCAGCTGCCGGCGGGATGCACGTCCGTCGAGCAGCTCGCGCTGGTGGAGCTGCCGCGGCCGGATCCGGCGCCGGCGGAGGTGCTGATCCGCGTGCGCGCCACCTCGCTCAACTACCGCGACCAGGCGATCGCCGCCGGAAGATACTTCGGCTCAGCCATCAAGGCAGCCGGGGCACCGCTGTCCGACGGCGCAGGAGTGGTGGAAGCGGTCGGTGGCGGCGTCAGGTCACTGCACGCGGGCGACCGCGTGGCCGGCACCTTCTTTCAGGGCTGGCCCGATGGGCCGCCGACGGCGGTGAAGGGCGAGGCGCTCGGCTGTCCGCCAGCCAAAGGCATGCTCGCAGAGTACGTGACGCTGCCCGAGACGGGTGTCGTCAAGCTCGCCGGCTCGCTCAGCTTCGAGGAGGCGGCGACCCTGCCGTGCGCGGGGGTGACGGCGTGGAATGCGCTGATGACCGGCGTGCGTCCGCTCGAGCGCGGCCAGAGCGTGCTGCTGATCGGAACCGGTGGTGTGTCGCTGCTCGCGCTGCGTATCGCCAAGGCAGCGGGTGCGCGGGTAGTGGCGACTTCCTCGAGCGACGCCAAGCTGACACGCGCCCGCAAGCTCGGCGCCGACGCCACGCTCAACTACAAGTCCGAGCCCCAATGGGGGGCGAAGGCGGCCGAGCTCGCCGGCGGCACCATCGACCACGTGGTCGAGGTGGGAGGCCTCGGTACGCTCGCGCAATCCATGCAGGCCGTCGGCTTCGGCGGCGAGATCGCGCTCATCGGCGTACTGTCGATGCAGGGCGACACCAACCCGATGCCGCTCATGATCAAGGGCGCGAGCCTGCGCGGGATCTTCGTGGGCTCGGCCGCCATGGCCCGCGATCTGAACGCCTTTGTGGACACGCACCAGCTCAAACCCGTGGTGGACCGGGTGTTCGATTTCGCCGCCGCCAAGGCCGCCTACGCGTACCAGTCCTCCGCGGAGCTGTTCGGCAAGGTGGTGATCGCCGTTCCGGAGTGAGGGCGTGTGCGGCTGAGCGCGCACGCCGCCGGTGAGTCGAGCGTTAGGCGCGGCGCGTGCACCGCGCTGCGCACGCAGGCGTGATTCGTTTGTGTCACTTACAAATTGCGATATCATCTAAAGAACAGAGGGGGAATGACTCATGGCCGCGCGCAATCTTGAAGACATCCTGGCGGCAGCCGGCAATACCGTGCGGATGCTGCGTAACTCGCAGCTCGGCGCCTACGTCTACCCGGTGGTAGCGCCGGAGTTCAGCAACTGGCGCAGCGAGATGTGGGCCTGGCAGCACAGCGCCGTGCTGTTCGATCAGACGCACCACATGGTGAATCTCTACGTGCGCGGCAAGGATGGGCTGCGGCTCTTCAGCGACACCGCGATCAACTCGATGCAGGGCTTTGCCGTGAACAGGGCGAAGCAGTACGTGCCGACCACGCCCTATGGTCACGTGGTTGGCGACGGCATTCTCTTCTATCTCGCCCCGGAGGAGTTCCTCTACGTCGGCCGCGCCCCGGCGTCCAACTGGCTGCGCTTTCACGCCGCGACCGGCGGCTACGACGTCAAGCTCGAGCTCGATGACCGCTCGCCGATGCGGCCGATGGGCAAGCCGGTGACGCGCTCGGTGTGGCGCTTTCAGATCCAGGGACCGAAGGCCTGGGCGATCATCGAGAAGCTCAACGGCGGTCCGCTCGAGCAGCTGAAGTTCTTCAACATGTCCACCATGACGATCGCCGGCCGGACCGTGCGCACGCTGCGCCATGGCATGTCCGGAGCGCCGGGCCTGGAGATCTGGGGGCCGTACGCGGAGCAGGAAGAGATCCGTGCCGCCATTCTTGAGGCCGGCAAGGAGTTCGGCATGCTACCGTGCGGCAGCCGCGCGTATCCGGCGAACACGCTGGAATCGGGCTGGATTCCCTCGCCGCTTCCGGCGATCTACAGCGGCGACAAGCTCCGGGCGTATCGCGAGTGGCTCGGTCCCGACAGCTACGAGGCCACCGGCTCGATCGGCGGCAGCTTCGTGTCCGACAAAATCGAGGACTACTATCTCAATCCCTACGAGCTCGGCTACGGCTCGTTCATCCGCCTGGATCACGAATTCCACGGTCGTGAAGCGCTCGAGCGCCTCAAGCCCGAGGCACAGCGCAAGAAAGTGACGCTCGCCTGGAGCCCGGAGGACGTGACGAAGATCATGGCCTCGCTCCTCAATCCGGAGGGCGAGCAGTACAAGTTCTTCGACGTGCCGCTCGCCAACTATGCCTCGTCCAACTACGACCGCGTGATCGATGCCGACGGCAAGACGGTCGGCCTGTCGATGTTCAGCGGCTACAGCTACAACGAGAAACAGGCGTTGAGCCTCGCCACGATCCACCCTGAGATCCCGGTCGGCAGCGAGCTCAGGGTGGTGTGGGGCGAGGAGAACGGCGGAACGCGTAAGAGCACGGTCGAGCCGCACCGCCAGACCGAGGTGCGTGTCATCGTGAGTCCCGTACCCTACAGCCGCGTAGC
Organism: Steroidobacteraceae bacterium; assembly: GCA_035516875.1. Taxonomy (GTDB): domain Bacteria; phylum Pseudomonadota; class Gammaproteobacteria; order Steroidobacterales; family Steroidobacteraceae; genus 13-2-20CM-66-19. The sequence goes on along the minus strand of DATIZW010000134.1, from coordinate 3,563 downwards.
GCGCGAGACCTACAAGCAAGGGTGGCGCACACGCGGCGGGGCCTGAGCCGAACGACCGCAGCAGGCTCGCCGCAGCGCCGGCTAGCGCGGCTGCTCTTTCGCGAGCTGCGGGTCGATCAGCTCGACGATACCCTTGACGAAGCGCTCGGGCGATGCCTCGGCGAGATTGGTCAGTACGACGATCGTCAGGTCATCGGCAAGGTAGCGCGAAATGTTGGTGGTGAAGCCCTGCCAGGCGCCGCCGTGGTGATAGAACGGCTGGCCCTTCGCTGCGTCGACATCCCAACCGAAGCCGTAAGGGTATTTTGTCCCGTTGCGCAATGTCACCGGCGTGTAGACCTCGGCCCAGCTGCCCGGCTGCAGAATCGCCTGGGCGCGCAGGCCGCGGTCCCAGGCGAGCCAATCGCGCATGGAAAGGTAGAGGGCTCCGTCCGCCGTGGTGTTCAATGTCGGTGCCACCCATTCCTGATTCTTCAGCTCCCCCTTGACGAGGCGGTAACCGGCAGCCCGGTCGGCGATGATGTCCGCCTCGCTCATCACCCGCGCGGTGCTCATTCGCAGCGGGACGAACACCCGGTCGCGCAGCACGTCACCGTAGAATTTGCCGGTCACCTTGTGCACCAGGACCCCGAGCAGCAGGTAGCCGGTGTTGCTGTACTTCCAGCGTGAGCCCGGCGGGAACTCGAGAGGCAGTCGGTACGCTAGCTTCACCAGCTCCTCCTCCGAGTAGTCACGACGCAAGTCGATCGAGGGACCACCGCGCCGCGCCTGCTCGGTGGTGTAGTCGGTGTAGTCGGCTATCCCGGAGGTATGGTTGAGCAGGTTTCTCACGGTGATGGCCTGCCAGCTGCGCGGCGCATCGTGGAAGTACCTGGTGAGCGGGTCATCGAGCCGGAGTTTCCCGTCTTCCACCTGCAGCATGACCAGGACGGCGGTGAACTGCTTGCCGAGAGAGCCGCTCTGGAACAGCGTCGCCTCGCTCACCGGGGCGCGCAGCTCGACGTTGGCCATCCCGTAGCCGCGGGAGGCCACGACGGTGCCGTGGCTCACAATGCCGAGCGCAATCCCCGGCACCTTCTCCCGTCGCATCTCGGCCTGCACGAACGCGTCTATCCGCGGTAAGCGATGCAGAACTTCATCGGCCGAGGGCGCCGCGGCAGCACATGCCAGGGACGGGAGCGCCAGCACCAGCAGCAACGCCAACGTCAGGCGCTGCATCGACGGCCCTTTGCAGTCGTAGCAGCGGATGTGACGTGGGCGTTGCGGCCGGCGGCGACCATCCGCCCGATCGCGGTTGCGCCGCCGCTCACGCGCCGAAGAAGTTCAGCTCGAGCAGCACGTCGTTCGGGTCGAGCACGAAGATCTGCTTCAGACCGATCGCGGCAACCTCGTTGACCCGGTGCTCGAGGCCACGCGCCCGAAGCCGCGCGCACAGCTCGTCGTAGCCAGCGCACCTGAGCGCCACGTGGTGCAGCGCTCCGGTCGGGCCGGCGCGCACCTGGCGGTCGTAAGCGCGCGGGCACTCGAGGCTGTTGAGGTGAATCACGGCGTGGCCGGCGACGTCGTACATCCAGCGTGCATTCTCGTGTGTCAGCGGTGGCGGGCCGTCGCGCGGCTCGAGGCCGAACACCTCCGCGTAGAAGCGCGCGCTGCCCTCGAGGTTGGCCGTGATGATGTTCACGTGATCGAGCGCTTCGACGCGCACGCTCAGCTCCCCTTGAGGCCACGCCGCTGCTTGCGATAGCTCTCACGGCGCGTCTTCTCGAACGCGATGCGCTGCTCGTAGCCGCGGTCGAGGGGATAGTCGCGAAAGTCGGCGAGAATCTCGCCGAACACCTCGGCAAGCTCGTCCTTGAACTCGGGGTGGGAAAACACATGAAAGCGATCCTCGCGCATCGCATCGAGGACGCGGGCGGCGATCACGTCCGGCTCCATGCCGAACTGGTGCACTTCCGCCAGACGCTGCACGAACTCGGTGCTCACCGGCTTGGCACCGCCCTTGAGCGCCTCGGGCCGTATCTCGTCACTCGCGTAGATATAGGACTTGACCAGCCCCGGGCACAGCACCGACACACCGATGCCGTGCTGCGCGAGGCTGGCGCGCAGCGATTCGGACATGCCGCGCACGGCGAACTTCGTGGTGTTGTAGATGCCGCAGGTACCGGCGGCGAGCAACCCCGCCATCGAGGCGGTATTGACGATGTAGCCGCGCTGCCCGGCGCGGATCATGCGCGGCACGAAAGTCATCACACCGTTTATCGGACCGTGGAGGTTGACGCCCATGATCCAGTCCCAGTCGTCGTAGCTCGACTCCTCGATGCTCTGGAAGAGGTTGACGCCCGCGTTGTTGAACAAGAGCGTGACGACGCCGAATTTCCTCTCCACCGCATCGGCGGCGCGTGCCAGATCTGCGCGCGAGGACACGTCCACCGGGACGCCCATCGCTCTCGGGTTGTCGAGTGCCGCGAGCGCGGCGTCGATGTGCGGGCGGCGGATGTCGCCGATGGCGACGTTGCAGCCTTCGGCGAGCAGCGCCCGCACCAGGCCGATACCGACACCGTTGGCACCGCCGGTGACGAACGCCGTGCGGCCGGCAAAGTCTTTCATGGGCTGCCTCGCTCGTGGCGCGCGGTCTCGGCCGCGTGCGCCGGGTTGCGGAACAGAAAAGCGAAGGTGCGCTTGTACTCCTCGTTCTCGGGAAGGTCGGGCACCGCCGCGCACATGGCCTGCGCACGCTCCGCGACTCCCTGGCGGAACTCGCTGTGCGTCAGGATGAACAGCTCGTCGTTCAGTATCCCCTGCAGCACCCGCTGGCCGATCTCTTCCTTGGTGCGAAACAGATGGAAGTAGTTCGTGTTCTGCTGGCGGCGCCTGTCGGCCTCCGCATAGCCAGTGTCAGCCAGGGCCGCGGGCCGCGTCCTGCCGGCCTCGGCGATGTTCGATTGCACCGCACCCGGACAGAAGGCCGAGCAGACGATACCGTGCGGCTCGAGCTCGGCACGCATGCACTCGATCATCGCCACCACGGCGCCCTTGGAGGTCCCGTAGATGGTCGCACCGGGATGCGGCACGAGCCCCGACATCGATGCGGTGTTGACGATGTGCCCGCCCGCGCCGTGGCGCTTCATGCGCGGCAGTATGGTGACGATGCCGTTGATGGTGCCGCCGAGATTGACGCCCATCACCCAGTCCCAGTCGGCGTAGGTCGCAAGCTCGGTGGGACCCACCACCGCCACACCCGCGTTGTTGCAGAGAATGTGGACGTGGCGGAAGCGCGCTTCCGCGGCATCCGCGGCGCGTGCGTAGGCGGCGCGGTCGGTCACGTCGAGCTTGAGCGCCAGCACGCGCTCGCTCACGCCGAGCTCTTCGGTCGCGGCGGCGAGATGGTCCTCGCGGATGTCCGCGATGACGACGTTCATGCCGGCGCCGAGCAGGGCCTTGGCAATGCCGAGGCCGATGCCGCTGGCGCCCCCGGTCACGAAGGCGGTCTTGCCTGGCAGGTTCTGCATGCCGTGGTTCCCCCATATGTTCAGAGGCTGTGCCGAAACCGGCGGCCCGTGCGC
>DATIZW010000133.1:0-6068 GCA_035516875.1 Steroidobacteraceae bacterium | reverse complement strand
CATCGGTGACGGCTATCTCGACACGCACCTCAGCAACAAGCGGGGCGAGACCACGCTGGTCGTGGGCGCGGATGCGCTGTACGGCCGCGGTGTGCAGACCACGCTCAACGGCAACAGCGCCTACACCGTGCCGCTCGATGGCTCGGTGCTGCCGCCCCCGACCTCGGTGCTGCCGGTGAACGAGATCGGGACGCTCGATGACAAGCGCGTCTTCCTCGGCCAGTACCTGCAGATCGACTGGCAGCCGGACGAGCGCTGGGATCTCATCGCGGGGCTGCGTCTGAACGAGACCTACGAGCACAAGGTGTCCACCGACCAGGTCCTGCCGCCACCTCCGCCGTATCAGTCGCAGGCCGTCAGCCAGCGGCTCAACCGGCTCACCGGCACGGTCGGTGCGAGCTACCGCATCTGGGCGGATGGCAGCGATGAGACACTCGTCTACGCCGACTATCGCAATGCGTTCAAACCCGCGGCCATCGATTTCGGGCCGGACTACACGCCGGATCTCCTGCAACCGGAAGAGGCGCAGAGCTACGAGGCGGGACTCAAGGGGGCGGCGGCCGGTGGGCGGCTGAGCTGGCAGGCGGAAGCATTTCTCCTCGATTTCACCAACCTCGTGGTGCCGACCGCCTCGGGCGCGCTCGCCAATGCTGCGGGCGAGCGGCTGCGGGGGGTCGAAGCCGAGGCGCGCTATCAGTTCACGCCGGATCTCGCACTGGCGCTCAACGCCGCCTGGCATGATGCGACCTACACCAGCTATCTGTTCTTCGATGGCGCGCACAACGTCGATGTCGCCGGCAATCAGCTGCCGCTGTCACCGTACGTAATCGCCGCGGCGGGCCTGCTCTACACGCCCCAGCAGGGCATCACTGCCACCGCGGTGATGCGCTATGTCGGGCGCCGCTACCTCGACGAGGAGAACACTGCCCCGGTCGGTGGCTACACCAGCTACGATGCAACGGTCGGCTACTCCCTGAATGCGTGGAGCCTTTCCCTCGAAGGCACCAACCTCAGCAACCAGCGCCCGCCGGTGACGGCGAGCGAGTTCGGCAGCGCGTCGTACTACCTGCTGCCGGCACGCATGCTGTGGGTGCGCCTGCGCTACCACTGGCGCTGAGCCGCCGGGCGAGGCGCAGCCAGGTCTGGAAACCCGCAGCGCGTGCCGACCCTCCACCGCGCTCAGGACGGCGCGGAGCTCGCCGCCGGCGCGGGGCTGGCGGCCGGCGCGGGGCTGGCGGCCGGCGCGTCGCGCAGCTCGACCCAAGTCGGAGCGTGATCGCTCGCCTTCTCCCAGCCACGCACGTCGCGCTCGACCCCGGCGTTCGCGAGGCGCGTGCGCACCGCGGGGTTCAGCAGCAGATGGTCGATGCGCAGGCCCGCGTCCCGTGCGTAGGCGTTGCGAAAATAATCCCAGAACGTGTAGATGGTCGCGTCCGGATGCACGGCGCGCAGCGCATCCGTCCATCCCTGCTGCGTGAGACGGGCGAACGCTTCGCGCACCTCCACGCGAAACAGGGCGTCATCGACCCAGCGCTCCGGCTTGTAGACATCACGCTCGGTGGGAATCACGTTGTAGTCGCCGGCAAGTACGACCGGTGAGTCCCTGACGACGAGCGCGGCGGCGTGCGTGGTGAGCCGCTCGAGCCAGCGCAGCTTGTAGTCGAATCTCGGCCCCGGCGCCGGGTTGCCGTTGGGCAGATACAGGCAGCCGAGCAGAATGCCGCCTACGGTCGCCTCGATGTAGCGGCTGTGAACGTCCTCCGGATCGCCCGGCAGCGCACGCCTGATCTCAACGGGCTCGGCTCCGCGGGCGAGGATCGCGACGCCGTTCCAGCTCTTTTGCCCGTGCCAGATCACCCCGTAGCCGGCAGCGCGGATCGCGAGCTCCGGAAATTTCTCCTGCGGCGCCTTCAGCTCCTGCAGACACACGATGTCGGGGGCGGTCTCGTCGAGCCAACGCAGCAGGTTGGGAAGGCGCGCCCCGATGCCATTGATGTTGTAGGTGACGATCCTCATGGACGACGCATTTCGCGGGGGCTCCGTCGCGCAGGATGGCAGGCGCCCCGATGCCGCACAACCGTCGTGCCGTCGTTCCTCGTGGCAGCCGCTTCAGTCGTTGCTCGCCACCGCCGTGACGCTTTCCTCGAGCAGCGCCAGCGATCGTCCCTGCAGCGGGTACTCGCTGCCTGCAGGCACCGGACGGCGAGCGAAGGGGTCGTTATCGAGCGCGGTGTCGAGCACCGCCTCCCATGGCTTTCCCGAGAGCTCCGGCGCCATCGCAAACGGGATGGTCTCGTGATGGGCGTTGAAGAGCAGCAGGAAGTTGCTGTCTTTGATCGGCTGGCCGCGCGGGCCGCGCCGCTCGATGGCACCGCCGGCGAGATACACCCCGAGACAGCGCGCGAAGTCCTGTTGCCAGTCGTTCTCGGTCATCTCGCGACCATCGGGCGTGAGCCAGAGGATCTCCTTCAAGCCTTCCGCGGTGAGCGTATCGGCCTGCACGTAGCGGCGGCGGCTGAATACCGGGTGCTCGCGGCGCAGCCGGACGATGCGGCGCACGAACTCGAGGAAGCGGGCGCGGTGCGGCGCGGCCGACCAGTCGAGCCAGGAGCGCTCGTTGTCCTGACAGTAGGCGTTGTTGTTGCCGCGCTGGGTGCGGCTGAGCTCATCGCCGCCGAGCACCATCGGCACCCCCTGTGAGAGCAGCAGCGAGGCGAGCAGGTTGCGCTTCTGCCGGCGGCGCAGCGCCAGGATGCCCGGGTCGCTCGTCGGCCCCTCGGCGCCGCAATTCCAGGAGCGGTTGTCCGGCTGGCCGTCGCGGTTGTCTTCGCCGTTGGCCTCGTTGTGCTTGTCGTTGTAGCTCACCAGGTCCTCGAGCGTGAAGCCGTCGTGCGCGGTGATGAAATTGATGCTGGCGTGGGGCTTGCGGCCGCTCGCCTCATAGAGGTCCGAGGAGCCCGTGATGCGCCGCGCAAAGTCCGCCATCAGGCCGCCGTCGCCTTTCCAGTAGCCACGCAGGGTGTCGCGGTACTTGTCGTTCCATTCGTTCCAGCCGGGCGGAAAGTTGCCTACCTGGTAGCCACCGCTGCCGATGTCCCAGGGCTCGGCGATGAGCTTGACCTGCGAGAGCACCGGGTCCTGGCCGATGGTGTCGAAGAAGGAGCCGAGGCGGTCGACATCGTGCAGCTCGCGCGCGAGCGCGGAAGCAAGATCGAAGCGGAATCCGTCGACGTGCATCTCGAGCACCCAGTAGCGCAGGCTGTCCATCAGCAGCTGCAGCACCCGCGGGTGCTGCAGGTTGAGCGTGTTGCCGGTGCCGGTGAAATCCATGTAGTAACGTGGGTTGTCGGGCGCGAGTCGGTAGTAGCTGGCGTTGTCCAGGCCGCGGAACGAGATCGTGGGACCGAGCTGGTTGCCCTCGGCGGTATGGTTGTAGACCACATCGAGCAGCACCTCGATGCCGGCCGAGTGCAGCACCTTCACCATGGTTTTGAATTCGCTGATGCGCCCGGTGGCCGAATAGCGCAGCTCGGGGGCGAAGAAGCCGAGTGTGTTGTAGCCCCAGTAGTTACGCAGTCCGCGATCGAGGAGGTGACGGTCATCGACGAACGCGTGCACCGGCATCAGCTCGAGCGCAGTGACCCCGAGTCGCACCAGGTGATCGACGATGGGCGCAGTCGCGAGGCCGGCGTAAGTGCCGCGCAGCCGTGCCGGCACGTCCGGATGGCGGATCGACAGCCCGCGCACGTGCGCCTCGTAAATGACGGTGTCGTGCCAGGAAATGCGCGGCGCGCGGTCGTCGCCCCAGGTAAAGGCGGGGTCGATGACGCGGCATTTCGGCGTACCGGGGGCGCTGTCACGCCGGTCGAACGAAAGGTCGGCCTTCGGGTGCCCGGTGCGATAGCCGAAGTGTGCATCGCTCCACACCAGCGGGCCCTGCAGGTGCTTCGCGTAGGGCTCGATCAGCAGCTTGTGCGGATTGAAGCGATGGCCGTGCTCGGGATCGTACGGGCCATACACGCGGTAGCCATACAGAAGTCCAGGGCGCGCCTCCGGCAGGTAGGCGTGCCAGTTGCCGTCGGTGCGCTCGCGAATCTCGATGCGCTGCACCTCGTGCCGCCCGCTCGGATCGAAGATGCACAGCTCCACCTTCTCGGCGTGCGCGGAGAACAGCGAGAAGTTGACCCCCTCGCCATCCCAGGTGGCGCCGCGCGGGTATGGGTGGCCGGGCCACACGGCCGTAATCAGCCGCAGGTCGGGATCTGTCGCAGTGAACGCAGGCGGTAACTTCACGTCGTGGCGAATCTCCGTGCCGCTGAATCCGATACTCTAGGGGGCCGGGAGCGCCGCGTTCAAGCTGCGCAGTCGCAGCGCACAGCGAAGATGCGCGGTCAAGCTCACAGCAACCATGCGCAGCCAAGCTCACAGCAACCATGCGCGGCCAACGACGCCGTGCAGCCAACCGGCGCGCTGCGCGTGCGCGCCAGCGAGCATGCGCACCGATCGTACGCATTAATGACGCGCATCATCGTATAGTTGCATCCCTTCGCTCAGCCGAAGGATCACGATATGCGCGCGTTCGTGCCGCTCCTCCCCCCGTCGTTGTGTGTCTTCGCTGCTGGTTATGCGGCGACCGTTGCCGGCGCACCCGCACAACCTTCGGCACCCGCGGCGTCGCACAGCCCGTCCTGCCCGGACGCCGGGCTGAAGCTTCCCCCCGGATTCTGCGCTACGGTGTTCGCGGACGATCTCGGTCACGCGCGCCACCTGGTCGTGACGGGCGACGGTGTCGTCTACGTCAATACCTGGAGCGGGCGCTACTACGGTAACCAGTCGCCGCCGCCGGGCGGCTTCATCGTGGCGCTCAAGGACTCGACGGGCAACGGCAAGGCCGACGTGATAGAGCGCTTCGGTGCGACGCCCGCCGCCGGCGGCCACGGTGGTACCGGTATTGCGCTCTTCCACGGCGCGCTCTACGCGGAGGAGTCGGATCGCATCGAGCGTTACGCGCTCGCGGGCGGCTCCATCGTGCCCAAAGGCAAGGCGGAGACCGTGGTCTCGGGGTTGCCGATGAGCGGCGATCACCCGATGCATCCGTTCGTAATCGATAGCGGCGCAGCGCTGTACGTCGACGTCGCGAGCGCCACCAACTCCTGCCAGGAGCGCAACCGGCAGTTCGACGCACCGGGCATCAAGCCGTGCACCGAGCTCGAGACCCGCGGCGGCATCTGGCTCTTTGATGCCAACGGCACCGGTCAGAGCTTCTCCGCCGCGCAGCGCTATGTTACCGGCATCCGCAACGCCGACGGCATCGCGGTCGCCGCGGGGGGAGTCGGCATCTATGCAACCCAACATGGGCGCGACCAGTTGCACCAGAACTTCCCTGCCCTCTACAAGCCCGAGCAGGAGGCTACGCAGCCCGCCGAGGAGCTGCTGCGCGTGAAGAAGGGCGGCGACTACGGCTGGCCCGAATGCTACTTCGACGAAGCCCAGGGCAAGCTGGTGCTCGCTCCCGAGTATGGCGGCGACGGCGGCAAGGCGGTCGGCGTCTGTGCGCAGAAGCTTGCGCCCGTGGCCTCCTTTCCCGCGCACTGGGCGCCCGACGATGTCGTCATCTACACCGGCAGGAGTTTCCCCGCGCACTATCACGATGGCGCCTTCATCGCCTTCCACGGTTCCTGGGACCGCGCGCCTTACCCCCAGGGCGGTTACAACGTCGTGTTTCAGCCGCTGTCAACGACGGGCAGCGCGGCGCGCTGTGAAGTGTTCGCCGACGGTTTTGCCGGGGCGGTGAAGGAGCCCGGTCGCGCCGAGCATCGTCCTTCGGGCGTCGCCATCGGGCCGGACGGCGCGCTCTACGTCTCGGATGACACGAAGGGCCGGATCTATCGTGTCGTCTACCGCGGCGACGCCGCCACCAAGGTGTCCTACACCGCGTGCCCTCCGGTCGACGCGCCGGCCGGAGCGCCGGGCACCGCCGGAGCAGGGCCGCCTGAGGGCGTGCATGCAAACGCCGGTTCCGCAGCCGCTCTGCCCGTGCCACCGGGGTCGTCGCGGCAGATGGTGGA
>DATIZW010000132.1:0-4761 GCA_035516875.1 Steroidobacteraceae bacterium | reverse complement strand
ACCTTCTACGACGAATCTTCGCGCGTCACCTCACGGCGCTGAAAAAACGACCCATGACAGAAGCACACGCTCCCGACAGCAGCCAGTACTACATCCCGCACAACAGCCCGTGGCCGATCCGCGCGTCGCTCGCACTGTTCGCGCTCATGCTGGCCGCCATCACCTTCCTCAACGACTGGGCCGGCGGCTGGGTGTTCATCCCGGGGGCGCTGCTGCTCGCCTACATGTTCTTCGGCTGGTTCTCGACCGTCATCGGCGAGAATCAGCACGGCACCTACAACCTGCAGGTGGACCGCAGCTTCCGCATGGGGATGATGTGGTTCATCTTCTCCGAGGTGATGTTCTTCGGCGCGTTCTTCGGCGCGCTGTTCTACGCCCGCGTACTCTCGGTACCGTGGCTCGGCGGCCAGGGCGTGAAGGTGTTCACCAACTTCATCCTCTGGCCGGACTACGAGGCGGTGTGGCCGACCAACGGGCCGGCGCACGTCGGCGGTCTCGCCAACGGCGCCTTCAGTCCCATGGCGCCGACCCCCATCCCCGCGCTCAACACCGCGATCCTGCTGACGAGCGGCCTCACGGTCACCATCGCTCACCATGCGCTGCGGGCCGGCAAGCGCGCGCCCCTCGCGGTATTCCTCGCGCTCACCTTCCTCCTGGGCTTCACCTTCGTCTCGCTGCAGGCGCACGAGTACAGCGAGGCCTACCGCGATATGGGGCTGAGGCTCAGCACTGGCATCTACGGCTCGACGTTCTTCATGCTCACCGGCTTTCACGGCCTGCACGTCACGATCGGCGCGATCATGCTGACGGTGATCTGGCTGCGCGTGCTGCGCGGCCACTTCACCCCTAACCGTCACTTCGCCTTCGAGGCGGTCGCCTGGTACTGGCACTTCGTCGACGTGGTGTGGCTCGGGCTGTTCATTTTCGTCTACTGGCTCTAGCGGCAGCACGGTTTGCCGGCTGCGCGCGCCGCGCTCGCGCGGGCCGAGCGCGGCGCCTACGGCCGGGGCGCTGCGCCGCCGCCCTCGAGCGTATGCGGCGAGATGAGCCCGAAGTACCAGGCGAGCATCAGCAGTGCGAACAGCAGCAACGAGAGCGCAATGCGCACGGTGAGCGCCCGCGCGAGCTTGGCCGAGTGCTCCTCGCCGCCGGCGCTGCCGCGCGACAGGTGGTACAGCGCCGACCCGAGGCTCGCGATCACGCCGAGAAGACCCAGCAGCACCAGCAGCCTTATCGCGGGATGCATCATCGGGACGCAGTGTATCGCCGGGACGCCGCAGAGCAATTGAGCGATGGCGGATGAGAGCAGTCGCGCACGGCGCGCGTTCGCACCCACACCAGGCCTCACGTTGCTCGCGCTGTTGCTCGGCGCGCTCTTCGTACGCCTCGGTGTCTGGCAGTGGCACCGGGGCGTCGATCGTCAGGCAGAGTGGGGCCGTTTCGCGCGCGGCGCCGATGACCTGATCGCTGCGGGTGCGCGCCCAGTTACGGAGCTGGCGCTCTTCCAGCGCATCGCGGTCAGCGGAGAGCTCGACGGCGCGCACCAGTTTCTGCTCGACAACCGCACCTATCGCGGCCGCCCCGGCTACGAGGTGCTGACGCCGCTCGTGCGCGGCGCTGCGCCGCGGTTGCTGGTCGATCGCGGCTGGGTGCCCTTCACCGGCACACGCGCGCGCCTTCCGGACGTGAGCTTCGCCGCAGCGGCCGCACCGGTCGAGCTCACCGGACGCATCGCGCTGCTGCCCAGCCCGGGGCTCGCCAGTGGTCGCGCCGCGCCCTCCGCCGCGGACCCCTGGCCCAAAGTGACGAGCTACCCGGACATGCCGCAGCTCGCCGCCGCGCTCGGCGCTCCGCTCAGCCCGCGCATCCTGCTGCTCGATCCGGCGGCGCCCTTCGGTTATGTGCGCGACTGGCAGCCGCCCGGACTGACACCGTTGCGGCATTTCGCCTACGCGATCCAATGGTGGGCCTTCGCGGTGCTTGCGCTCTTGCTGTGGGCGCTGCTCAGCCGGCGACCGCGCGGCGGGAGCGACGGGCGATGACGCGCGGCGCGGAGGCGCAGCTGCGCGCGCGGAACCTGCGTACCCTGGCGCTGCTCGCGGCGCTTTTCCTCCTGCCCCTGCTGATCGCGTTCTTCGTCTACTACGGCACCGCCTGGCGCCCCGCGGGACGCGTCAATCATGCAGTCCTCATCAGCCCGCCACGGCCGCTGCCGCAGCTCAGCCTGCCCGGTCCCGCAGCCGCGGACGGGCTCACGCCGGGGACGCCGCTGCACGGTAAGTGGACGCTCGTTTACGTCGGCGACGGCGGCTGCGATGCGGCCTGCCGCGAGGCACTCACGCTGATGCGTCAGACGCGCCTCGCGCTCAACAACGACATGACGCGGGTCGAACGCGTGTTTCTCGCTACCGGCGAGTGCTGCGCGCGCGAATTCCTCGCGGGCGAACACCCCGGGCTGATCGTGCTCGACGCGACCGGCGGCCCCGCAGCGCCGCTCCTCGAGGCGTTTCCGGCGGCCGGCCGCGAGCACACGCTGTTCGTCGTTGACCCGCTCGGCAATCTGATGATGAGCTACGATGCGCGGCGCGACCCTCACGGGTTGCTCGAGGACCTCAAGACGCTCCTGAGGCTTTCCCAGATCGGCTGAAGAAATCCGTGTCGTGACGAGGGTTGCCCGCTCGATGCGACGCCTGGCGATTGCCGGCGTAGTGCTGTGCTTCACCGTGGTCTCGCTCGGCGCCTACGTGCGCCTCACCGCCGCCGGGCTCGGCTGTCCGGACTGGCCCGGCTGCTACGGCCACCTGACTCCGAGCGGCGCCGCCACGGCCATGCCGGCCGCCGGCGCGAGTCTGCCGGGCGCCGCGAGCCGCCCGTATGAGGCCGGCAAGGCGTGGCGGGAGATGATCCACCGCTACGCCGCGGCCGCGCTCGGCCTGACGATCGTTCTGATCACGGCGCTCGCGCTCGTCACCCGACGGCAGCACCTGGTGAGTGTGCCGCTCTCGCTCGCACTGTGCGCCATCGTCCTGGTACAGGGCCTGCTCGGAATGCTCACCGTAACCTGGCAGCTGAAACCGCTCGTCGTCACGCTGCACCTCCTGTTCGGCATGACGACGCTTGGGCTCCTCATGTGGCTCACGCTCTCACTCCCCGCAGGCTCGTGGGAGTCGAGTGCACGCGAAGGGCCGGTGCGCGCGCAAAGCGGCGGAGCCGCGAGCCTCACCGGCACGCGCGCCCTCGTGCGCCTCGCGCTCGTTGCCCTCGCGGTGCAGATCGCGCTCGGCGGCTGGACGAGCAGCAACTACGCCGCCGTCGCCTGTCCGGACATCCCCACCTGCCAGGGCGCGTGGTGGCCGGCTGCGGACTTCCGCGACGCGTTCGTGCTCTGGCGCGGCCCCAAGATCGACTACGAAGGGGGCCTCCTCGCCCCGAGCGCACGCATCGCGATCCATCTCACCCACCGCCTCGGCGCGCTGGTCACGGCGGTGGCGCTCACGCTCGCCGCGCTCGCCGTGCTGCGGCGGCGTGGACTGGCGAGTGCGCGCGTGCGGGCCTGGGCGGTGCTCGCCGCGCTCGCCCTGCAGCTCACGCTCGGCATCACCATGGTGGCGAAGGCCTTCCCGCTGCGGCTGGCCACCGCACATACCGCCGGGGCGGCGCTGCTGCTGCTCGCAACGCTCGCACTGCTGCGCTCGCTCAGCGCCGGGCGATGAGCGGGCCACGCAAAATGGCCGGCGACGCACACCCCCGGGCCGGGCATGAGCGTGCCGGCGCGATCTGCTACGCTGACCCCGTCGAAGCAACCGTGGCGACCTGAACGGAAGCCACTCCAGAAATCGCGCTTGCCATGACCGACGACCGCACGCTGCCGAGCAAGACGCGCGATTTCGTGGCCAGCCCGGGCTTCGCGCCGCGGGAGGCGCAGTGGCGCCGCTACCTCGAGCTGACCAAACCCAGGGTCGTCGCGCTCATCACCTTCACCGCCATCGTCGGTACGCTGCTCGCGAGCCCCGGAGCACCGCCGCTCGAGGCACTCGTGTGGGGCAACCTCGGCATCGCGCTGGCGGCCGCCTGCGCGGCCACCATCAACCATGTGCTCGACCGACGCATCGATGAGCAGATGGCCCGCACGCGCGCGCGACCGCTGCCCACCGGGCAGCTCACCGAGCGCAACGCCCTGGTGTTCGCCGCGCTCCTCGGCGTCACCGCCATGGCACTGCTCGCATTCCTGGTGAACCTGCTCACTGCACTCCTCACCTTCCTGTCACTCATCGGCTACGCGGTGATCTACACGGTGTGGCTGAAGCGTGCCACCTCGCAGAACATCGTCATCGGGGGTGCCGCCGGGGCGGCGCCGCCGGTACTCGGGTGGACGGCGGTGACCAACAGCATCGATCCGAACGCGCTGCTGCTGTTCCTCATCATCTTCGCGTGGACGCCGCCGCACTTCTGGGCACTCGCCATCGCCCGCCGCGACGAGTACGCGCGCGCCGGCATTCCGATGCTGCCGGTGACCCATGGCGTCGCCTATACCCGGCTGCAGGTGCTGCTCTACACCGTGCTCCTCACGGTGGTGTCACTGTTGCCTTACCTGACGCGCATGAGCGGCCTGCTCTACCTGGGGGTCGCGCTCGTGCTGAACGCGTTCTTCCTCTACTACGCGCTCGCTCTCAAGCTGACCGCGCGCGAGGAGCTGCCGATGCGGGTGTTCCGCTTCTCGGTTACCTACCTCATGTGGCTCTTCGCGGCGCTCCTCGTCGA
>DATIZW010000131.1:0-6362 GCA_035516875.1 Steroidobacteraceae bacterium | reverse complement strand
CGGACGGGATCAATGGACCGCGACGATCGGCCGAATTACTTTGCCGGCCCGTACATGGAGCGGCGTGCTGAGGAGCGCGAGGATCCGCAGTGGATCGCCGCGGCGCGCGCCGATCCCGCCACGCGCTATCTCATCGCTCAGGGGACCACGCAGCTGCTGCGCTTTGAACCCGAGCCGCACATCGCGTTCCTCGGGAACGGTGCACCGCTGCTCACGGCGCTGCCGCCGGCCAGCCTGGTGCTGCTCGGCTGGTTTCGCGGTGCGCGCTGCGTACTCGCCGACGTGCCGCCCGGCACGCCGCTCGAGTTGCCCGTGGGTTGCAGGCTCGAGGAGCTGCGACCGCTCACAGCCGTGCTGCCCGCCGAGGAGGCGGGGCTGCTCGCGTACGCGCGCGCGCTCACCATCTGGCGAACGCGCCATCAGTACTGCGGCATCTGCGGCGCGCCGACGGCGCCGACGCACGCGGGTCATTGCCTGCGCTGCACGAACACCAGGTGCGCGCACGAGTTCTTTCCACGCATCGACCCGGCCATCATCGTGCTGGTGAGCGATGGCGAGCGGGCACTGCTCGGACGGCAGGCGAGCTGGCCGGCACGCCGTTATTCCACCATCGCGGGGTTCGTCGAGCCGGGTGAGAGCCTCGAGGACGCCGTGGCGCGCGAGGTGCTCGAGGAAACCGGCGTCAGCGTCAGCCACGTGCGCTATCACTCCTCGCAGCCCTGGCCATTCCCGTCTTCGGTCATGATCGGGTTTGTTGCCCGGGCCGCCGTCGGCAGTCCGGTGCACATCGGCGGCGAGCTCGAGGACGCACGCTGGTTCACCCGCGAACAGGTCAACTGCGGCGAGGCGCTGGCGCCCCCCACGCAGTCGATCTCCTGGCGGCTGATCGAGAGCTGGCTGAAAGGCGGCGGCTAGGCGCATGTGTCTGCTGATGCTCGCCTGGCAGGCCCACCCGCGCTACCGCCTGGTGGTGATGGCCAACCGCGACGAGTACCACGAGCGCCCGGCGGCGCCGCTGGCGAAATGGCCGCCACCCGCGGAGCTGCTCGCCGGGCGCGATCTGCGCGCACAGGGCACGTGGCTCGGCGTCGACCGCGGGCGTCGCTTCGGGGTAGTCACCAACTTCCGCGAGCTGCAACGCTCGCGGCCGGACTCCCCCTCGCGCGGCAGCCTCGTGCCGCGCTACCTCGGCGCAACAGTGGCGGCCGGCGACGTGCCGCGCGCCGGCGAGTTCTTTGCCGCGCTCGAGCCGCACGCGTCCCACTATTCCGGATTCAACCTGCTGCTCGCGGACGCAGACTCATTGTGGTACGGGTCGAACCGTGCCGTGCCGTTCGCGCGCGCCCTGCCACCCGGGGTGTACGGGCTGGCCAACGAGCTGCTCGACACGCCCTGGCCGAAACTCGAGCGCGTGCGCGCGGGGTTCGAGGCACTGATGCGCGAGCCGCGACCCGCGCCGGCGGCGCTCTTCGCGCTGCTCGCCGACCGCACGCAGACCCTCGCGGCAGCCTCGCCCGCCCCGCCCGGGGGGCTGCCGGCACAGTGGGCGCGGGTGCTCTCGGCACCGTTCGTGCTGAACCGCGAGTACGGCACGCGCTGCTCGACGGTGCTGCTGCTCGAGAGCGACGGCGGACTGTACCTCGCCGAGCGTCGCTTCGATCCCGCCGGCGACCCCAGCGGTGAGACCGAGTTTGTGCTCGGCGCGGGCGAGTGGCCGTGAGAATGATGCGAAAGGCAGCGTGCGGCGGGACGACTCCCAGGGCAGAGCCGCGAGCGGCTGCGCTCGTAAGGCTCTAGAATTCAAAGAACTTCCCTTTGGCCACACGTTGAGATGGCGCAGCGCAATCCACCGCCGCGGGCTCGCCGACGGCATAGGCGGGCACCGTGGCTCGCGCTGTGCTTGCTGGTCTGGCCGCTGGCGCACGCCGCCGGCGTGAAGGTGGAGATACACGGTGTCGACGACGAGCTGCGCAACAACGTGCTCGCGTACCTGAGCTTTGAGCGCTACCAGAAGGGCGCTGCCGAGCTCAACGCCGACACGATCGAGCGGCTGCACAACCGCGTCGAGCGCGAGGTCGAGGAGGCGCTGCGCCCCTTCGGCTACTACGAGCCGAAGGTGGAGTCCACCGTCACCGACCTCTCGCACGGCGACTGGCGCGTGGTCATCGACATCACACCGGGTGAGCCGGTACGCCTCGATCACGTCGACGTCCGCGTCGACGGCCCGGGGGAGAGCGATCCGCTCTTTGAGCGCATCCTGAAAAATCTGCCGCTGCACCAGGGCGACCGCCTGTCCCATGCACAGTACGAGGCGGTAAAGAACGACCTGCAGCGCACCGCTGCGACCTTCGGCTATCTCGACGCCAAGCTGATCCGCAACGAGCTGGTCGTCGATCCGCCGAACCACAAGGCGAACGTCGCGCTCGAGCTCGACACCGGGCAGCGCTACCGCTTCGGCGCCACCACCGTCGAGCAGCACGTGGTGCGCGAATCGCTGGTCCGCCGCTACGTGCGCTACCGGCAGGGCGAGTACTACGACCTTACGCAGGTGCTGCGCACCCAGTTCGCACTCGATGACTCGGGGTACTTTGCCAGCCTCGAGGTGCTGCCCGGGGATCCGGACCGTCAGGCGCTCACCGTGCCGGTCAAGATCCGTGCCGATCCGAGCCGCCGCCACCGCTACTCCTTCGGCGCAGGCTACGCCACCGATACCGGTATACGCGGCACGCTCGGCTATGAGGATCGCCGCATCAACTCGCTCGGTCACAGCCTGAGCATCCAGGTGCAGGCCTCGCAGGTGCAGCGCTACTCCGTGCAGAGCCGCTATCGCATTCCGGTCGGCGACCCGGCGCTCGAGTTCGTCGCGGTGAACGCCACCATCGAGCAACAGGATCTCGCGGACGTCACCGCCACCACGCAGTCGGCCGGTCCGAGCTTCACCACCGTCAACGGCAACTGGCAGTCGGTGTGGCAGGTGAACGCGGTGAACACCCAGAGCTCCGATCTCAACGGTACGGACACCGACCGGCTGCTCGTGCCGGAGCTCGATCTGGCGCTGGTGCCAAAGGGTTACCTCGGCGAGCCGTTGTTCGAGCACCCGTTCTTCGCCCAGCTCAAGGGTTCGGACGCGGCCCTCGGCTCGGATTCGAGCTTCATCCAGCTGCACATGCAGTTTCAGCGCGTGTTCGATCTCGGCGGCCCGTGGCGCCTGCTGCTGCGCAACGAGCTCGGTGCGACCTTGGTATCACGCTTCGACCAGCTGCCGACCATCTACCGCTTCTTCGCCGGTGGCGACAACAGCGTGCGCGGCTTCGCCTACAACGAGCTCTCGCCGCTCGAGCCCGTCTGCACGCAGAACGCGAACGGCCAGTTCATCAAGAACGCCAACGGTAGCTGCGAGGCCGTACAGACCTACATCAAGACCGGCGGCCGCGACGTGATCACCGGCACCGTGGAGGTGATCCACACGCTGCCGCGCAACCTCGGCGTCGCCGCCTTCTTCGACTACGGCAACGCCCTCAACGGTTTCAGCCGCCCGGGCTGCCAGCCCGGGCCACCGGGGCAGCCCGAAGTGTGCACGCCGTTCATTCAATATTCGGTCGGCGTGGGCCTGCGGGTGCTGCTGCCGGTCATGACGCTCGGTGTCGATATCGCGCAGCCGCTGTCGGTGAACGCCGGACCGCGCCTGCATATAAACTTCTCGCCGAAGCTGTAACGGCAGCTTTCAAGCCATGCGCCGCCTGCTCCTCATCGTCGCCTCTATCACCGTCGCCGCGGCCATTCTCGCGCCGGCGGTGCTGCTGTGGTCGGCCCTGTTCACCACCGCAGGCCTCGAGTTCCTGGTGCGGCACATCCCACGGCAGCTCGGACCGGTGAGCCTCGAGATCGCCGGAGTGAGCGGCACGATCGCCGGAGGCGTGCACGTCGAGCGCGTCGAGATCGGTCACGACCTGGTGCACCTGAAAATCGAAGGGATCGACGGCCGTGTCGCGCTCGCGCCGCTCGTGCTGCAGACGATCCGCGTCCGCAGCGGCTCGGTGAAGAGCGCCCTCATCGAGGTCAAGC
Organism: Steroidobacteraceae bacterium; assembly: GCA_035516875.1. Taxonomy (GTDB): domain Bacteria; phylum Pseudomonadota; class Gammaproteobacteria; order Steroidobacterales; family Steroidobacteraceae; genus 13-2-20CM-66-19. The sequence continues at coordinate 2,297 of DATIZW010000131.1, read as the reverse complement.
GTCGCACCAAGCCGTCGACGCCGGGGCCGCCGGCGTTTCTGCCGCGCTGGCTGATCATCAGTGTCGACGAAGCGCGCGTCGGCAGCGCCACGCTCGCGGTGTACAACGGCTTTCATCTCGAAGCCGGCGATATCCTCGGCGCCGCGGTCATCCGCCACAGCTATATCCGCTTCTTCCAGGCCGACGCGCGGCTCGGCAGCGCGCGCATCAGCGCCACCGGCGATCTGCGCGCCACCGATCCGCTCGGCATGGACCTGCGGGGACACCTCGACTGGATACCCGCCGGACAGCCGCCGTGGACGCTCGCCGGCAGCGCCCGCGGCGACCTCGACGCGCTCAACCTCGTGGCGCACGCGGTGAGCCCCTTCCGGGCCGACTTCAGCGGACAGGCGCTCACCCTGACCAGCCACTGGCAGCTGGTGGGCGACGTCGCGGTGCAGGATTTCGACCTCGCCGCCTTCGGCTCGAGCAGCCCGCTCGGCAGTATCACCGGGCACCTCGCCGGCTCTTACGACGAGACCGGCTTCAGCGTTCATGGGCCGCTCAACCCGACGGGACTGCACGCCGGCGTCTTCGACGCGCAGCTCATCGGCACCTTTGCCAACCACGTGCTGACGGCGCGGCACATGCAGCTGCGCCACCTCACCTCCGGGGCACGCGCCACCGGCGCGGGAACGATTGCCCTCGTCGATCATGGCCCGCGGCTCGATCTGAAGGGCGAATGGAAGGACTTCCGCTGGCCACTCGCCGGGCGCGATGCCGCGGTGCGCAGCCCTGCCGGTTCCTTCGCGCTCGCCGGCGTGCTGCCCTACGAGGTTCATGTCGCCGGCAGCGGCCGCGCCGCCGCCCTGCCGGAGATGTCGCTCGCGGCCGTTGGCACTCTCGGCAAGGACAGCTTCAGCTTCGATCGCGCGGAGGTCGGCCTGTTCGGCGGTCACGCGAGCGTCAGCGGCCGTGTCGTGTGGTCACCGGAACAGAGCTGGGCGGTGAGCGGGCGGTTTACCAGCATCGATACCTCGGCGCTGCGGCCGGACTTGCCCGGGAGCGTCAGCTTCGCGCTCGATGCCTCGGGGCGGGGCTTCGACACCCGGGGCGATCTGCGCGCCACCTTGAGCGGTGTGAGCGGCAGGCTGCGCGGACTGGCGGCGAGCGGCGGCGGCACACTGGTGCATTCGGCCACGAGTTGGGAATTCAGCAACGTGCGCGTGGGGCTCGGCGGCACCAGCCTCGCGCTCGACGGACACCTCGACAGCCGCAGCGACCGCCGCGTCGATCTGCGCTTCGGGCTCGCGACGCGCGACCTGAGTCTGCTCGAGAGCGGCAGTCGCGGCGTCATCCGCGCCTCCGGCAGCGTGAGCGGCACGCTCGCCGAGCCGGCGATCGTTGCCACCGCGCACGGCAGCGGCATCGACTACCAGGGAGCGAAGCTCGAAGGATTCGATGCCGACGTCAATTTCAAGCCGGGCGCGCCGCTCGAGGAGTCCAGGGTCGACGTGCACCTGCGCAATCTCACCTTTGACGGCCGCACGCTGCAGAGCGTGCTGCTCACGCTGAACGGGCCGCCGTCGAACTACAGCGTGCGACTCGCCGCCACCGCCACCGGACTCTCGATGAACGCTCAGGCGAACGGACCCTACGAGCAGGGCGTGTTCACCGGTCAGCTCACGACGCTCAACATCACGGGTAACGAGCAGCTGAAGCTGGCGCTCGAGCTGCCGGTGGGACTGACGGTGTCACGGAGCCGTGTGCGGGTGGAATGGATGTGCCTGGTCGGCACGCCCGCCAGCATGTGCGCCGATGGCGCCTGGACGCCGGCGGAGTGGGCGGCCACCGTGATGACGAACGGTCTGCCGCTGAACACGCTCACGGCCGGCGCGACGCCAGGTGTCAACTACCTCGGCGCGGTGAGCGCGCTGGCACGCCTCGCCGGCGGTGCGAACACACCGCTCACGGGGACACTGCGCGCGCAGCTCGCGAACGCCGCGATCGAGCACCGGCTCGCGAGTCACAAGATCGAGCACACGCGGATCGGCTCGGGCACCATCACGGCGAGTGCAACGCCCACGCAGCTCAGCGTGCAGGCCGACCTCGGCGAGGGCGGCATCGGCACCGTGCACGCGGAGCTCGAAGCCCAGCGCAGCGGCGCGAGCTGGCGCGACATGCCGGTCTCGGGGGAGCTCCACGCGCAGACCCGGGAGCTGGATCTCATCACGCTGTACGTTCCGGACATCGACCGCGCGGCCGGCGGCCTCGACGCGGACATCCGCGTGAGCGGCACGCTCGGGGCGCCGAGCCTC